>NZ_JADBUE010000343.1:0-21392 GCF_020245805.1 Microcystis sp. M179S2
AAGATATAAAGGTCAACGCAGACACAGCAGTTTTTATGTGGGTCAACATCTCTATCATTGGCTCCAGCTACATCAAATGTTCCCAAAAAATATAGAAGAGCTAATGCAAATTAGCCGCTATCGGTTGAAGGATTACATCAAAGGACAAAGAGCTATATCGCTTGCCCTATCTACCTTCTAGCTCGCTTGTCCCCCTCTCAGAAGTAAACCCCGTAGTCCACGTCGAGGATTACAAGCTTTACAGGTCTCCTGACCTCGCTTTTTTTCGGAAGACTTGAGAATTTCTTACTATTGGTTTTCGCGTATTTGTCCAGACTCGCTTAGATATACGAATAGGGGGGGGAAAGTAGATTTTCCTTGTTCCTAGAGAATTCGTGGCTAAATGCTTACCGCTCACTCCCCGTAGCGGAAATGCCCATTCGGCTGTGAACTATCGTTTCTCAGAGGTTCGTGTCAATTTTTGACAAAACTTTATGATCGATTTTGCATAGTTCTTATGAAAACTAACGATAGAAAAACAAGGGAGATTCAAAGTTCAAAGTTCCTTTTTTCTGAAAATCTTCCACCATAGGTGTCCATTGGCAAAAGAAAAAACGAGTAGAGGCTTACCCAATGCATTTATATCATAGAGAAGTACAAGCTTTCCAAATTCCCGTCCCTTGGCTACTAGGAGTTACCGTCGATTGTACGGCCTCCATTTCCAATCGAGATTTTGCGATTGGCAAGGATCAACTAATCAAATTTCTGGTCGCCACTCATCTACGAGGTCGATCTTTACCCGGTTTACCTTCCGATTTTGTATCCGTTACCGCTTTTAAAGATCGTCGAAATATTTTCGAACCGCCTCAGCCTTTAAATGTGGTTAAAATGGACAACGAAAGTCATGTAGCCGCCCTATGTCAGTGGGTTAATAACCTACGAAATGATGGTGGTAGTACCGCTCTATACGATGCGATTAAAATCGCCTCTTCCGAGTTGGTAACAATGGACAGCTATCTTCCCTATCAATATTTAAAACTTGTCCTCGCTATCACGGACGGGGGTGATAATAACTCGAATACTAGGTTACAAGATCTGAGTTATTTTCTGAACTCTAATCTTTGTTTGTCAGTGATCGGTGTAGGGAGTTCGGCTAGTTCCCAACTGTCTTCGATTAGTCGATACGCTACCTCGACTCATTCGATCGGTAACTTTGGAGATCTATATCAAGCCATGACTATTTCTTTGGGAGTTGTTATCGAGCGTCAGGGATTGATTCAATTCTAAATCGGCCTACCGAAAAAGACTTCATGGTTTCTTAAGATTCGTTTGCGTAATCGCCGGTCACAGGTCAGATAGGAGAGTAGGGCGGTAGGAAATTCGGTAAAAATTCGGTAGGTAGTGTATGTGATTGCTGGCCTCTTCCTTTCTTGGTTCCTCTTGTTTCTCTTCGGTCCATTTTTATTTTTATTTGGGGTTGTGTTAATTGCCATCGGGCTATTTAACGCGAACCCTCCTTTGATTGGCTTTGGGTTTATGTATGTTGCCTTGGGGATAGCTGGTGTGTGGTTGAGGGGAGGAAATTAAACAATATCTAACAAGGGTTAAGGTTTAGGCTCTCTTGGCGTTATCGTGATCGGCGAATCCGATCGAAGAAAGGGCGTAAGCCCTAAGCCCAGCAAGGCTTGCGCCTGGGAAGGCTTGCAATCAGAATGTAACATAGTAAGGAAGTGGGACTTCGGGGCAATTTTCTCTTACTGATCTCGCGTCGATCGGGTTTGCGGGTTCTTTCGGGATCGGCTCGGTGGGGAGACAGAGAAAAAAAGGGTGCGTGATGGGGAAAAACCGGTACAATCGAGTCATACTACCGATCACTGCCATCCAATCGAGATGTATCCCCGATGACCAATTCCTCCCCACACCATAATCCATTTCCTGACTGGCTACGCATGGAAATGAAAGTCGAACAGAAAGAAAATCCTATCCTTAAACTATTCAAGCCTAAACAAATTGACCTTGTAGCCACTATTCGATTTGGTACACACACAATAAAAACAACATATTATGGAGAAATAAAAATTGGCTTAAATAAAGGTAAATTACAGGCTGTTATAGAAAACGGAAAAGTTTCTTTAGATAATATGCAGTTATTCAACCCTTTGCCGCTAGAACGTGATGTTCAGGTAAAAGATGAAGTCACGAATGAAATGCAGTTCGGTGTTAAAGGTGAAGTTAATGTGTCTGTCAAACCCAAAATAGGAGGTAGCTTAGGGGCAGAGAAAAAAATTGGTCGAAAAAGATCAGAAGAATATCAAGACAAAAAATATGTTGTGGAAACGGCAGGGGGAGAAAGTGATCCGATCTGGATTTTTACACTTACGGGGGAGGTACTAAAGGGATTACTTAAAAAAGAAACCTTGGCCACTATTGATGTAACGAAAAATCCCTGTACAGTTGTCTGCACATTTCAAAAACCTGAATTAGAGGATATAAAAATACTTAAAGGAACTGGACTCTTAAAAGTGCTTGAAAATCTTGATCTGACAGAAAAAGAAGCGGCTACGATGATAGAAAGGAGTGTTGCTAAATTTATTTTACAAAACAATTTTAGAGATTGTGATTATTTGAGCTATTCTATTGTTTCTACTGTTTCTAAGTGATTGTTTCAAGTAACCACAAAAAAAGGAGTTATCTAATGGTTGCCGAAAGATGTGATGACGAAATAAATCGATACCTTCAGGAAGTGGTCGAAAAATTGAAAACGACGAAAACGGATAAATTTTCCAAAAGGGCTACAATTGTTGGTTTGAACCTCGCGGAAGACTTTATCGGAGTTGATTTAAGTGGGGTAGATTTAAGTAGCGATAATTTAAGTGGGGCAAACTTTAGCGAAGCGGATTTAAGTAACACTAACCTGAACGGAACCGATCTTAGTAACGCTAATCTCAGTGGGGCTAATCTCAGTGGGGCTAATCTCAGTGGGGCTAATCTCAGCGGGACTAATCTAAGCGGTGCAAAGGTAACGAACACTTTATTTATTAATAATCTTGGACTGAGTGAAAAATTAGAGAACGACCTTCAGCAACGAGGGGCAATCGACGCAAGACTAGCACTGATTGAAGTTGCGCTGAACCGATCGGAGCAAACCCTTCAAGAGTTAATTAGAAATGCCCAAAATTACCCAAAAAATAGCAAAGATAGAATTAGATGCGTAACCAAAATAGTGAGGGAAATAGTCGGAATATACAAGCAGAAGATCATATACCCTTCCGTTTCCCTTACTTCTTCCCCTCTAGCACACGAAATATGGAATGAAGCTCTACAGAAAACGTTAACTTCGGTTTTGTTAAACATTGATGAGTACAATCCGCAAGAATCTTTATTCTTAGAGTGGGTGAATGGGATATTTGTACAACAGAATAGTAGTACGATCAATCCATACACCCCGATCGCTCCGTCGGATGTAGCCTCGATCGAAAACTGGGAAGATCTATGGGAGGTAATCGAACAAGATCCCCGAGGACGATTCAAAGAAAAATTCTGGCAAACCCCAGAAGCGAATTTTCAGGCGATCGCTTTACAGCGACGAGATAATAAATCTTGGGAGGAGATTATCAAATTTTTCGGCCTTACCGATAACGCAGAGATAGGTCAATTCTATCGGGAGTGTACTCAGGATTTTCGGGGGATTTTCGAGGAATTCGTGATTAGAGGGCAATCCACCGTACAAATCTCCAGAAGTTTACAAATCTCTCCGGGGGCTGTCAACACGATCGCTAAAGTACAGTTTTCTAATAAAGTGGTAGAAGTGGGGGGAGGTTGAAACATGACTCGCATAGCTCGATCGCCGCTCCCGAAAGTGCTCTCCCTGTTTGCTATAACAGAGAGGAGACACATCGAGCATCAGCGATCAAGAATTTGGATAATAAAAATGGATGATCTAGAGAGGATAGTAGATGAATTAGAACTAAAGGCGAAAAGTTATCCTAAAGGCAGTAAGGATAGGCTGAAATACTTAACCAAGCTAACGAACGCGATCCTGCAATCCCAGCCAAGTTGTCAAAACCGCTATCAGTTACCCTATTCTATCTATAGGGAGCTACAGGACGAAGCTATCCAGGAAACCTTTATCCGCTTGTATAAGAAGATTGACGAATACGATCCCGCTCAAGGTCATATTTTACATTGGTTTCGGGAAACACTCCGCTATCGGTTTCTAGACCTCTGCGACAAGTATGTAATGGGTCGTCTTGTTCAAGAAAACAACAAAAAGAAACGAGTTCGGGATGAATCTCTTGATCAACCTGTATATCAAAATAATGATCCATCTAGTACGACTCCCCTAGACAAGTTAGAGCAACCCGAAACTGCTCATCCTCGTCATAGAGAATATGAAAAACTCAGAGAACTAATTGAGCAAGATCCCACTGGACAATTCAGGAAAGCTCACATTGGAAATCATGAGGAAGCGAATTTTCAGGCGATCATACTTGGCAGACTCGATGGGCGATCGTGGAAAGATTTATCCGAAGAATGGAAGATACCCGTTCCAGTCATCTCGGCTTTTTATCAACGCAATATTCAAAAATTTAAGCCAATCTTTCGAGAAAATCTTGACACTTAATGTAACCAATAAAAACCAATTGAAGCATAGGATATCCTGACCATGAGCATCGAAAACGAACAATTAACTTTTCCAGTACCTTTGGGAATGTCGGATTTTAACTGTGCTAGAGAGTTTAGCGGACAACAGAAAAATACCGCCAAAGCTCGTCAGGTTTTGCTCAATACCTTAGCCGTCCGTGCCGTTGGTTTTTATTGTCGTAATTTATTGAGTGTAGAGACGGATTTTGAGAATAGTGATAGCTGGAACAGTAGCACTCGAATCCTCATGGATGTAGCGGATTTAGAGATCAAGGGATTAGGGAAGTTAGAATGTCGTCCTATCCAGCCGGGGGAAAAGGTTTGCTATGTTCCCCCGGAGGTTTGGGAAGACAGAATCGCCTACGTCATAGTAGAGATCGACGAAAAAGAGAAAATGGCAAATCTATTAGGTTTTGTCAGAAAAGTGGATGCGGAACCAGTTTCCCTTGAGCAATTACAACCCTTGGAAGATTTGATAGATGTATTCGATTCTATTTCGCTTCAACAACGAATTGAACAAATTATACGAATCGAAAAACTTTTAGCTTCTGATTGGCTAGAATCAGAAAAAGTCTTAACAGCCAGTGGACGAAGTGGAAGATCTCGAAGGATCAGTCAGTCATCTCTTGATTCCTCGGCAATACTGTTAAATAAAGGAAAGTTAATTAGCATAGATGGACGGGACTTTGCTTTGATGGTTGACATCCGGCAACAGGAGAATGAACAAAATAAAGTTAAGGTGTCTTTTGAGTTAATTCCTGTCGGAAATATTAGAAGTTTACCTTCTGGGTTGGAATTCGCCTTACTAGCTCCCTCTGGCAAAATGTTAACCTCGGCGACCGCAAAACAAGGGGATAACTGCCTAAGAATTACTCCTATTTTTGATCTGGAAAAACTAGAACTTGCCAGACAAAACGGTAAACTCTATCAAGTCAAGATCACTTTTAATGGAAAAACTCATTCGGAAAGCTTTCCCAGTAATTGATTTAGAGCTTCATTTTTGAATTGGCGATGAGCGATTACAAAAGGAAAAAATTTCCATGACGCAGGAAGTTGAATTCAATATAGTTACACAAGATACGCAATCTTTTTTGCTCGAGGTCAGAATCAGCAAGGATTCTAACTCGTCCAGAATCCGTAGAAGACTTTCTGTTCCATTTTATCCAGATACACTAATTGAGTCTCTTGAGCGATGGCAACAAGCCTTCAATCATATAGTCAATCGTAATTATCATTCTCGTAATACTAGAAGAACAGGGGATGATGAAAATAATCAGAACATCGTTGAGAATGAAGACGATGATGATGCTTTTTTCATAAATGATTCGTATGACAAGAATTATAATAATTGTTGGGAATCCTATCAAAGTTTAACCACCGAATTGAACAACTGGCTTAACTCGGGGGAAGATTGGTCAAAGGTTCGGGGTTGGCTAACTCAAGGCCTTGATAAATCAGAAGCCGAAATTCAAGTTACTATTCAAACCGATGATCCTATCTTAAAACAACTTCCTTGGCAAGCTTGGGATTTATTATCTCAACACTACCCTCAAGCGGAAATCGCTATCGGCCCCCCAGAATATGAACCCCCTAAAGGATGGGGAAAGATTAGACAACATCCCCAAGTTCGCATCTTGATGATATTAGGTTCCGATGACAACATTACCCTCGATGAGGACTCAAAATTACTGAACAGAGTCCGAGAACATGGTGCGATACTAGAACCTTTAGAACAGCCAACCTTAGATGAATTGAAAAATGTATTAGTTGAACCTAAAGGCTGGAATATTATTTTCTATTCTGGCCATAGTGAAACTAACGATGAAGGGAAAGGAGTTTTACATCTCAATGAGCGGGAGAGCATCACTATTGATGATATAAAAGAACAGTTGGAAGTTGCTATACAAAACGGACTGTATCTAGCGATTTTTAACTCTTGTGATGGCTTGGGAATTGCCGCTCAATTGGCAGAGTTACGCTTACCGCAAAGTATCGTGATGAAAGAGGAAATTGATAATCAGATGGCGATCGATTTCCTGAAATATTTCCTCGATTCCTTCTCCCGAAACAAATCTTTATTTGTCTCGGTGGGTAACGCACGACAACATCTGCAAAAAACCTATGATAAACCAGAGAAATTTCCTGGAGGACATTGGCTACCCGTCATCGTTCCTAATCCCGCGGTTCCCTTAGCTACTTGGAAAGACTTTTTATCCGAGTCTGAATTGTCTCGTAAATGGCGTATTTTCCTAATTATAGGCGGAATAATAGGAGTCTTGGGTTTACCTCTCAGTATCGTTTATGAATTTGGTATCGAGAAAGCTATATTCTACGCGAAGCTATATCCTCATATTATCCTCTATCCTCTTTTTATGTTTTGGGCGGCTCTATGGCTTGTTTATAAAGGTTTTACCCAAATTATCAACAGATCAGCCCGGGGTCTACAATTAGGCATATTAGCAATGTTAGCTATCTCTGTCGTACTTCTTGTGATAGAGATGAGTGGTTCCAATATGTTTCTATTAGAGCTTAATAAAACGGCTCAAGCAAGTATCGATCTATCAACTTTTAACAAAAACACGATCGCCGATATTCAAAAAATACCGAAAGATATTCTAGATACGCAAAAGATTTTTCAGAAAGACCACATCGTGATCAGTAAGGCAGTCCTTGAAGAATCCTTGTCTAACTATATTGCGATTAAAAAGGATGATCAGATACCGGAAGAGCAGGCAAAAGGCTTTCATCAACTTATGGAAATTGGTTTAGATTATTTGACAACTTGGAAAGAACAAAAAAACTGGTCTTCTCTGAGCCGCGTGTTGTACGGTTATACTTTTTGGGCGATCACTTTTACAGGTTTATCATTTTTCGTTCTGTGGGTACAAAATCAAGATTTCAGAAAATTTTATAATCAAAGTAGATATTTTGAGTATTTAGTATTTGCTCAAGTAATGGTCGTCTTTTGGATTCCTTTTAGACTTTATTATGTCGTAAAAACCAAGAATATACTTTTTGGTTACACTGGTTTACAGTGGATGAAACCGTTAGAACCTTTTGTGTATTTAGTGATTTCCATTTTATTTGTCTTTACTCTTTATCAAACGATTCGACAACAACATAAATATAGAATGCTTATTATAACAATAACAATTGTGTCGATCGGTGTTTCTCTGTGGATTGGCTATGGACTAACCGATATACTCGATCGAACCTTCTTTCTCAATACTTCTAACATCGAAACATGGATACTTTTTCCCATATTGACGGGACTAGCCATTTATCTGTTTTTAAACTATCAAGACGAATAATTTTAACTGACGAATAATTTTAACTACTGAATATTGAAAAAATAAATGACTAAATCTTAAAAATTAATGAAACTTTATCACTTGTCAAATCAGTACAAAGGCTTGATATTTCTCCTGAGATTTATCGGCTTTCTTCCTGTTCCATTCATTCACGAGGAGGATATTTTACTAGCGACAGAATTTCAAAAATTTATCACTAAAACTTATAGCCCTTTCAAGAGTGAAGATCTACCAGTATTATTCCTACAACACGGCATGAATACAAGGGGAATTGAAGATCCCCGCATTCAACAATTAGCAAAAATTCTAGCTTCAGTTGGTTATCGAGTGATTGTCCCAGAATTCCCAGAAGTTAAGCAATTGCTCATTACTCCAGAAACAATCAAGCACCAGAGAGATTGTTTAAAAGCCGTTTCTTGTCTCTATCAAAAAAAAATTGGCTATATTGCCCCATCGTTTACGGGGGGACAGGGATTAATCGCCATCTCTCCAAAATCGATACAATCGATCGTTTCTTCCATTCTATTAATCGGTTGTTATTCGGATTTAGGTAAAGCACTAGAATATTGTCTAGAAAATTATGATCTAGACAACTATGGTTTATTGATATTTTTCTATAACTTTATCAACTTGGTGATTTCGGACACTCAAAATCTAAAAAATATTCTTCTAGAAATTATTGTCAAAGAAAACAATCCTGCCCTTGTAGAAAATACACTTGGGGATTTACACGGTTATCAAAGATTGTCTGATCGAGATCAAAAAATCTTGAATTCCATTTTAAAAAATAGTGATTATAGAAAACAGTTTGTTGACGATATCAAAAAACACTTATCCGCAAAATTCATCTATCAACTCTCTCCTATCAATTTTATTCAACAGATCGATCGTCCTATTTTTTTAATTCACGGAGATAAAGACCCCGTGATTTCCCCAAAATCAACCAGAGAACTGTTCCAAAAAATATCGTCTCATGGTATATCAGATTTTCTGATTTCAGACTTGCTGAGTCATGGAGACGTTTCTCCTTCTAAAATTATCTATAACTTATTTTCCTTGTTGTCAATATTTAATCGATTCTTTACCTATAACAAATAAACTACCCGCCCTTTCTCTCGGTCTAGCCCTCGCGACAATTCCGGTGAGCGCCTCGGCCAGTACCTTTAGTAATCTCTTCGCCTTCGGGGACAGTTTAACCGATAGCGGTAACGTGGCCATCGCCACCTACCCGAACTATCAACTTGTTCCCTTCGGTGCTTTGATGCCTTCCCTAGCGTACCAAAGCGGTCGCTTGACCAATGGTCCGACCTGGGTGGAAACCTTGGCAGCCCGTCTGGGGGTTAGCGCGTCTCCGTACCTAGAGGGAGGGACGAATTTTGCATTCGGGGGCGCAAGAACTGGGCCTCTGGGAACCACCCCGCCGACTCCGCCCAGCTTACTAAACCAATTTGCCCTATTTCAAACGAGTACGGGGGGAATCGCCCCATCGAGCGCCCTGTACATGGTTTGGGGGGGGAGTAATAACGCTCGCGACGCAGCCGGACAGAAACTCGCAGGGGATAGTGCTGGGGCGAGCGCAACCTTGACGGGGGCAGTTGGCGATCTTATTACGATTATCGGGGGACTGAAAAGTGCAGGGGCTGTTCATATCCTGGTTCCCAATCTGCCAGATTTAGGGCTGTCACCAGAGGCGACGCGGGGGGTGTCGGGGGCGAGCGCAGCGGCCACGGCGGTTAGCGTGGAGTTTAATGCCCTTTTACGGAATTCATTGACAACTTTTCGCAATGATCCGACGATCAATCTGATCGAGATCGATACCTTTAGTTATTTTGCCTCGATCACCAATTCGCCTAGTAGTTTCAGCTTAACAAACACCACCGATCCCTGTGTGGATCTGACGACGGTTTGCACGAATCCGGATGAATATTTGTTCTACGATGGACTTCACCCCACCGCCGCAGTTCACCGGCAGTTCGGCGAGTTCGTAGGCACTCAGGTGGTGGTGGTTCCCGAACCAGGCGGGATTACCGGTATCTTGCTCGTTACGGGGATCGGTGCGTTGGTGACAAAACGAAAAGGAACGGGTTCGACTCGCTCGACCGTCGCCCAACTTCCCTGAATTGTTCCTCCTAATGGGACTTAGACAAAAAACAAATCGAGAAAAGCCTCAACTCCAATCCCCGCTTGGAATTTACTTCGAGAAGCCCAAAATCGCTGAAACCCAGATAGATCAAGGAAAATCATAAATCGAGGTTAACCCTTTGTCCCGTAATGGTTTGAGCCTTTTTTGCTCCCCGAAAATGCCTAAGTCCCACTAGAAAGTCCTTTCATCTTCGCGCTTGCCGTAAAATTATGATTGTCTCTCTCCAAGAAGCTCAAGCCAAACTGCCCGAACTGATATACAATCTCAAACCGGGGGAAGAATTGTTGATTACCGATAATAATCTCCCACTAGCCAAATTAATCGGGCAAACCCCCACATCTCCCCAACGTCCGGGGCCTGGCCTATGTAAAGGAATGATTACCATCGTGGCCGATGATGAAGAACACTTACAAGACTTCGCGGAGTATCTGCATTGAAATGTCTAATCGATACCCATACTCTGCTTTGGTACACACTCAACGAATCCCCACTAAGTAGCGCCGCCCATCAACTAATTATTAACCAAAATAACGAAATATTAATCAGCCCAGCATCCTATTGGGAAATCGCCATCAAAATCAGTATCGGTAAACTCATTTTACATCAATCTTACAAAGATTTTATCGACGTATGCCTTAATCAATATCAATTTAATATCCTTGCCATCACACCAGAACATACGGATGCGCTGATCACCCTTCCTTTTTATCATAAAGGCCCCTTTGATCGCCTTCTGGTAGCTCAAGCCATTGTTGAAAATATTCCGATTATTAGTGTAGATACTATTTTAGATCGGTACGGTATTCAACGTCTTTGGTAGGGCGATCGTTTTTCTCAACCTATCGGAAAACTCGACACTATAACCCCTTTCTAATCCCTCGATTTGATGTTTTTCTACCAAGGTTCCCACGTCTCCTGCGGATAATCTTGCTTCGCGAATATCTTTTAATAAAATCCCATTGAGTAAAGTTCATAATTGATGGTTATTATTTTGATCTAAAAAGTCCAGAAAATCTTTTGCTTTCACGATCTGAATATTTTGATATTCAACCAGTGAAAGAAGATGTTTGTCTCCCGTGATAATATGGGTAGCCTTGCCAGCGATTGCACATTCTATGATCATATCGTCATCGGGATCATTGGGAACGGCTCTAAGTGTTCCACCTATAGAAACAATGCTAGAAGCATCACAAATTTCCTCAATGTATTTTCTAACTCGTTCTTCAGGAAATTTGATTTTTAGTAGAAGTTTTTCGGATAATTCGCCTAAAATCTCTGGACAAGTGACCGATCGAATCAGTTTGCTTTGGGCTAGGGAAAAACAACTATTCGGGCTACCGCTTTTAGAAAGCGCAGCAGATATGAGAATATTTGTGTCGAAGACAACAGTATAAATCACTACTTCTCATGAACGATTTCATCGATAAATTCTTCTCTTTCGTCTTCCGTCATGGTATCCCAATCGTAGCCGCGTTCTGCTGCGACGATTTTTGCCTGTTGGCTTCCGTAATCGGTTATAGCTTCCATATTTCCCCACTGACGCTGGATGAGGAATCTAAATAGTTCCTGTTGCTGTGCTTCGGGGAGTTGTTTGACTAATTCGATCACTTGTTCGTTGCTTAAGGTTAAGTTTGGCATAGGTCGCTTCTAGACAATAGCATGATTAATCAGTTTAACACGAGTCCTTAATGGAGAGGGTTTTCGGTTCGCCTACACCTTCCGGGCTTCGATCGGTTAGAATCGAGAAATTATCGGCCTAGAAAATCCTTTCATCTTCGCGCTTGCCGTAAAATTATGATTGTCTCTCTCCAAGAAGCTCAAGCCAAACTGCCCGAAATGATATACAATCTCAAACTAGGGGAAGAATTGTTAATTACCGATAATAATCTCCCACTGGCAAAATTATCAGAATAATAGAATGATCTCGCACACCTCGAAGCGTAAACCTTCGCGATCAAAGAGCGAAAGTGCAAGGGTTTTGAGTCCATATTTCGATTTCTCAACGTTTGTTTCTTGCACTTTTTTGCCAAAAAAACCCCAAGCCATTTTCTAGCATGACCTCCACTGATATTTAGCAAGCCCTAAGTATTAATGATCTTTTAAGTCCATTTAGTTAAAAAATCTTGTAGTGGCGGATATGGTATTCGTTTTAATTTACCAAAATTAGTATCTTTTTCATAATCATTATCTGCCAATGTTTCCCCTGCCCTTTGTTTTTTCCTGCCATTATTACTAATCACCTTGGGAACATTATCAATCCATTTACCGCCAGTTTCTATCAATCGTTGATCTCTTGCTCGAATGCAATCGATCATTGAAAACACTTCAATGTCAACGATAAACGGTGAACAAAAACCATTTTCTTCTTGAAGTTGAATAGCTGCAATCAATAAAACATCTTTTTCGGCATCAATACTATCAATCGTAATATTTTCTTTTAGTCTTGCTGATGGTTCTCTTGGTGTCGGTGGTCTTTTGAGTTGTAAAGTTTTATTATCTACAAATAAACCTTTTAACTCTACTCTTTTGCCTGAAATATGAATGTAGTCGGGATAACTTTCTCGTTCTCCAATTTGACTGGGAGATTTCTCTAGTCCAATGTTTGTAATTTTTTCCTGATTTTGATAATTTGAAATTAATTGAATTTGGGGTAAAACTCCATCTAAAAGTGTGTTAACAATTACAGCCACTTGGCTAGGTTCAAATCCTTTTAGTGCTTGATCTGGAATACTCAACCAATCTATTTTTATGCCAATCAATGACTTAAAAATATTGCGTAGTGATTGAATTTCTTGTGGTGATATATCGGGCATAATCATTAATTATTTGATAAATTTGCCTGTTTCATTATCTGTCTGCAAGTAAGAAGGTTTTGCCAAGATTGCTCTGCTAGAACTATTAAACTAGAGTTTATTTTTGTCCGTTCTTGCAATGTAGGAACGCTTACAGGTATCTGTTCCAAATTCTCTACGCTTACTCTTGGACGTGTTCCACCACTCCCTGCTGGCATTTGATGGAGAAATAAAGCTGATTTGAGATAACACCACCAAAAATAAGGTAGGTTATCTTTGGGTATGATCTCTACAAACTCTGAATTAATAGGATAGAATAAGGGACTATCTTTTTCGATCCAAGTTGCTTTTGGTGTTACTAAAACATTGCCAAGATAGGCTCTCATAGTGCCAAAAATTAGAGATTGTTCACCGACAACACTATATCGTCCTTTTGCCAAATAATTATCTTCTAGGACAAAGGTTAATAGTTCTCCTTTTGGAATGTTTTTATATTCTATCGGTGCAAAATGACACAAACTAATATCGCATTTATGATTGATAATTTTTTGAATATCAACAAAATCTGATAGAGTATAACCTAATTCATTCTTTTTGTAATGATAGGGATTCCAGATACCTGCTTCTATCTTACAGGTATCTACTATTGTCAAAAAAGTATGCCCGTTTTTTTTCATTGTTTTTATACTTAAATACCGAGAACTTTGGCGACTTCCTTGTTTTCTAGCAATGTTTTTAGATCGTTGCTTTCTGTCTTTTTTTGCTGATTGTTCAGGGGGATGCCAATTGAAGAAATATTAGAAAAAATCGTCTTTTTATTTATTGTATTTTTACCTTTTTTGTCCAAGACAATAATATCGGCACGAGTCGTGGTATTTGAAGTTGATTGAAAAACGCCTTCAGGTAATATTATAACGGCAGTTAATAACCAACTTTTCTCGACACTTTGACGTAACTTTTCATACTCTTTATTTGAGATAATTGAATGAGGCAAAAGACAAACTAAACGTCCGTCAGGCTTTAATAACTCTAGAGCTAAATCAATAAATAGAGCATCGCTATTTCTATAGCCTAAATTGAATAAGTCGCTTTGAGATTCTAACAAGTCTATTGGCAGTGAAAACGGTGGATTTGCTACAATGTAATCTACTTGACCAAATAGTGTTTGAATTTCTTGATCGGGACGATAAATATTCGAGGTAAATAGAGAAATATTGTGACTTTGGTTAGTATTTATTCTTAAAACTAATTCCGTTAAACAGACCAACATCTCATCTACATCATTGGCAATGAGATGACAAGGTTTATATTGCCAACGTTCTCCCGCTTCTTTTAGAAAAGTTCCACTGCCACAAGTAGGATCCATTATTAAAGCATCCGATTTAATAGGAAGCATACTGACCATTTGTTCTGCTATTGCGTGTGGGGTAAAAAACTTTCCCGTAATGTCTCTGAATCTTTTAGCTAAAAAGTATTGATAAAAAATAGGTAGGTTTTTTCCATTGACATCTTTTTTTATCTGACAATAAATTATTTCTTGAAGAGTCTTGTCTTGAAATACAATTTCTGATAAGCATCGCCCTTTCATAATAATCTTATCGAGCTTTTTAGTAGTTTCAATGGCAAAAACATCAATGTAAGAATAGGCAATTACATTGAATACATCTTCCCCTTCATAGCCAAACTGTCTAAAAGCTAACTCTATATCTTTCAGAGCTTTAGTTTCTAACATTCTTTTACCTCGCACTTTTTGATCCAGATTTAGATTATACATTTTGTTAATCTCCTAAAAACCTTCTGGCTTTAAGACAGGACGATAACGTAATTTGATAATAACAGAACCACTAAACCTAAAGCTTGATTGAAAAGCAATAAAATTGAGTTGCTGAGTCATTATCCCATTGTTACAAATCTGATTCATTATTATTTCATAATTCATTTTAAATTCAGAACCATTTTTATCAATTAGAAATATAAAATCAGCACATCTTCTATTAGGATTGTCTCTAGATGGATCATCTTCATAACAAAAATCTTCGGTTTTATAGATAACCGAACCATTATTACACTTAATAGCGAAAAAAACGCTAGTAATTCCTGATTCTAAAACTTGACAATTATATTTTCCTTGCTGAGTTTCGATAAAACCAATTGCTTCAAACCAAGTGTTATTGATTAATCTTTGCGGCCAGTCCTCTGGACATGAATTAGCAAAAGCAGCATAGTTTTCTAAACTTATTATTATGCTTATAGCTTTTGTTAACCATTTTAACATTTCAAATTTTCCTTTGCATAAGGATTAATTATAGTAGTTTTATTGTAGGTTAACTTTATGTTAACCTACAATATTTTTGTACTAACTAACTACCGCCAATCCTTGCCACATCGCGGGCGTTGGCTTCAAAAGCCGCATCGAGAGCAGAATCGCCGGTTAAACCAGAATCTAACGCCTCTTTAATACACTGCAACATCCGCTTATAATCCTTGGGCATTACTTTAACAAACTTGGGCAACATTTCCGACCAATTTGCTAAAACCAGGGCTGCTTTTTGACTATGGGTGTAATCAGCATGGCGTTGAATTAACTCGCGTAAATCGTTGATTTCTTCCCCTTCTAGCGCCTCTAAAGCTACCATTTGGGTATTGCAACGAGTGGCGAAATCCCCCGACTCATCGAGGACGTAGGCGACACCACCACTCATCCCGGCGGCGAAATTGCGACCGGTGGGCCCTAAAACAACGACTTTACCCCCCGTCATATACTCACAGGCATGGTCGCCAACGGACTCAACCACCGTAGTCACCCCAGAGTTACGCACCCCAAAACGTTCCCCAGCAACCCCAGAAATATACACCTCACCACTGGTCGCGCCGTATAAAGCCACATTACCGATGATAATATTCTCCTCGGCCACAAAAGTGGAACCTTTGGGCGGATAAACGATGATTTTGCCACCGCTTAAACCCTTACCCACATAATCATTGGCATCCCCTTCTAACTCCAGTGTCACCCCTTTGGGAACAAAAGCACCGAAACTCTGCCCCGCGCTGCCCTGAAAATGGAGATGTACGGTGTCTTCGGGTAAACCCTCCCAGTGACGTTTAGTGATTTCGTTGCCTAAAATCGTCCCCACCACGCGGTTAATATTTTTAATCGGTAGTGTCGCCTTGACTTTTTCGCCTTTTTCAATGGCATCTTTGCATAAATCCAGTAAAACGGTTATATCCAAGGACTTATCTAAACCGTGGTCCTGGGGAATCTGACAATAACGCCCTACCTCTGCATCTACCTCCGGTTGATAGAGAATCGGAGTTAGGTCAATTCCTTTCGCTTTCCAATGTTCTACAGCCTGTTTCGGCTCTAATACATCAGTTCGCCCCACCATTTCATTTAAGGTGCGGAATCCCAATTCGGCCATAATTTCCCGCACTTCCTGGGCGATAAATTTCATGAAATTCACCGTATATTCAGGATCCCCGATGAAATTCTTCCGTAATAACGGATCCTGGGTCGCTACCCCCGCCGGACAGGTATTAAGATGACAAACCCGCATCATAATACAGCCTAACGTCACCAGTGGCGCGGTCGAAAAACCGAATTCTTCGGCCCCCAATAGGGTCGCTACCACCACATCGCGGCCGGTTTTCATCTGGCCATCGGTTTCCACCGCAATGCGACTGCGAAGATTATTTAACACCAATGTTTGATGGGTTTCTGCTAGTCCCAACTCCCAAGGTAAACCCGCGTGTTTAATCGAGGTTTGGGGTGAGGCACCGGTCCCACCATCGAAACCAGAGATTAAAACCACGTCGGCGTGAGCTTTAGCGACTCCGGCGGCGATTGTGCCAACTCCCACCTCAGAAACCAGTTTTACGCTCACTCTGGCCGCACGATTGGCATTTTTTAGGTCATGAATCAACTCCGCTAGGTCTTCAATCGAGTAGATATCGTGGTGGGGTGGGGGAGAGATTAAACCGACTCCGGGGGTGGAGTGACGGACTTTGGCAATCCAAGGATAGACTTTTTTACCCGGTAATTGACCGCCTTCGCCAGGTTTTGCCCCCTGGGCCATTTTTATCTGCAATTCTCGCGCTTGGGAAAGGTAAAGACTGGTGACACCAAAACGGCCGGAAGCCACCTGTTTAATGGCACTATTTTTCGAGTCTCCCCGTTCATTTGTCCAAGTGTAGCGCTCGGAATCTTCGCCCCCTTCCCCGGTGTTCGACTTGCCACCGATACGATTCATGGCAATAGCGAGGGATTCGTGGGCCTCTTTGGAAATAGACCCGTAACTCATGGCCCCGGTTTTAAAGCGTTTCATAATCGCTTCAATCGGTTCCACTTCTTCGATGGGGATACTTTCCCGGTTTTTAAAGGTTAATAATCCCCGCAGGGTGAAGAATTTTTGATTTTGTTGGTTGACCAGTTGGGAATACTGCTTAAAGAGGTCGTATTTGCCCAATTTTACCGCTTGTTGCAGGTTATGAATGGTTTCTGGGCTAAAAAGATGGGCTTCCCCGTCCTTACGCCATTGATATTCACCGCCAATATCGAGGGTATGCACATTAACGTCCCGGTCGGGGAAAGCGTGGCCATGTCTGAGCAGGGATTCTTTGGCAATAATTTCTAAATCGGCCCCTTCAATGCGGGAAGCTGTCCAAGTAAAATAGCGATCGACTACCGATCGATTTAAGCCGATAGCCTCGAATATTTGCGCCCCACGGTAGCTTTGCAGGGTGGAAATGCCAATTTTAGAGGCCACTTTAATTACGCCCTTGGTGGCGGCTTTTATGTAGTTTTTACAGGCACTCTGGTGGTCAACTCCTACCAATAAACCTTCCTCGATCATACTGCCGAGGGTGGCAAAGGCTAGATAGGGATTAATCGCACCGCAACCATAACCGAGTAAAAGGGCGTAGTGATGCACTTCCCGGGGTTCGCCCGATTCCAGGACAAGGCCGACGCGGGTACGGGTTCCCTGCCGGATGAGGTGGTGGTGTAAACCGGCAACCGCCAGCAGTGAGGGAATCGGGGCGTGATTTTTATCGATACCTCGATCGCTTAAAATAATAATGCTCGCGCCCGCTAAAATTGCCTCGTCCACCTCTTGACAAATTGCCTCAATTGTGCTACGCATCCCCTCGACTCCCGAAGTGGGATCGAAGAGAATGGGAATAGTCACGGTTTTAAATTCGCTATTGCCCTGTAAACGCGCTAATTGGGCGTTAGTGAGGATGGGAGAGTTAAGTTTAATCAGGTGACAGCTTTCCGGCTGCGGATCCAAGAGATTTCTCTCCGCGCCGATAGTGGTGATGGGAGAGGTGATAATTTCTTCGCGAATTGAGTCAATCGGGGGGTTAGTGACTTGGGCGAATAACTGCTGAAAGTAATCATAAAGCAGTTTTGGGCGATCGGACAAGACGGCTAGGGGTGTATCGGAACCCATGGAACCCACTGCTTCCACTCCATCCCGGCCCATGGGGGCTAATAAAAGACGTAATTCCTCAAAAGTGTAACCGAAAGCGGTTTGCTGTTGAATTAGGGAAACAGCAGTTTCCGGTGGCGCAGTTTCAACGGCCGGTAAATCATCTAAATTGACTAAATTTTCGTTTAACCACTGGCGATAGGGATGAGCTTTGGCAATAGCTTCTTTTATCTCCTCATCGGCCACGATACGACCTTCTTTCATATCCACAAGGAACATCCGGCCGGGTTGCAGACGACCTTTAAAAGCGACGCGTTCCGGTTCAATGGGTAAAACTCCCGCTTCCGATGCCATGATTACTAGGTCATCTTTGGTGACGTAGTAACGGGAAGGACGTAAACCATTGCGGTCCAACACTGCTCCCATCATCGTACCATCGGTAAAAGCGATCGAGGCCGGACCATCCCAGGGTTCCATCAAACAGGAATGGTATTCATAAAAGGCTTTTTTCTCATCACTCATCGATTCGTGGGCTGCCCAGGGTTCAGGAATCATCATCATGACAGCGTGAGGGAGAGAACGCCCCGATAAAACCATTAATTCTAGGGCATTATCAAAAATTAAGGAGTCACTACCCTCGATATTAATAACCGGCTGGATTTTTTTGATGTCTTCCCCGAACAAGGGTGAGGCAAACATCGACTGACGGGCGTGCATCCAGTTAATATTACCTCGCAGGGTATTAATTTCGCCATTGTGGGCAATATAACGGTAAGGGTGGGCGCGTTCCCAACTGGGGAAGGTATTGGTACTAAAACGGGAATGGACTAACCCTAAAGCGCTTTGAAAGTCGGGGTCGCGTAAATCAGGAAAATAGTCACCCACCTGTACCGGCATTAATTGCCCTTTATAGACAATGGTACGACTCGAAATACTGCAAGGATACCAGTAACGATTAAAGGATTGACGACTGAGGTGGGAACGTTTGCGAATAACGTATAATTTGCGTTCAAAGGCCAGATCATCGCTTAAATTGGCATCGCGTTCGATGAAAACCTGTTCGATAAAGGGTTCGGTAGATTTGGCCGAATTGCCTAAACTGGAGTTATCCGTGGGAACATCACGCCAACCGAGAACTTTTAACCCCTCTTCGGCGGCGATTTTCTCGAATTCCTGCCGACCTTTCCCGCGAATTTCGGCATCAGGGGCCGTGTAAAGCATTCCTACCCCGTATTGTCCCGCTGCCGGTAAGGTAAAACCTAGATTACTGGTCACTTTCCGGAAAAATAGGTCGGGGATTTGGCACAAAATACCCGCCCCATCTCCGGTATTTTTTTCCGCACCGCACGCGCCACGGTGATCGAGGTTTAGTAAAATTGTTAAGGCTTGTTCAACAATATCGTGGGACTTTTTACCCGTTTTATGAACGATAAAACCGACACCACAAGCATCATGTTCAAATCGGGGATCGTATAGTCCTTGTTTCCGTGGAGTTTGATTGTTATTCATCTTGTCTAATAGCCTAGCAGTCTGGAAGGGAATGGCCTAGAGGGTGAGCCAGAGTAGCGATTCTAGGTATATCAATTTTGTATCCAGACTGGACCTTCGGTCTTATATCTTAAGGAAATGTTTCGATGTCACAAGGGTTCCTTTACACCGAAGAGATTATTCACGAATTTTTTAGCAGCGGATCGATTAAGTCGTCGGGAATGTGGTTACGCTCGATATAAGCGTTAATTTCCTCTAGATGGTCGCTGTAATAGGTCAACGCACTGAAGACCTGACTTAACGTCAGATGGGGCATTCCTAGGGGTATTTCTTCGGGAGCGACCCCCATACGCCAAGTTTCGACGATGGCGCGGACGGGTGTACGCGTTCCTTTGATAATTGGTTCCCCGTGTAAAATCTCGTCGTCTCGAACGATATAGAGATATTCGGTCGCTTGAACCATCGCGGTCTTCTGGAGTGGATATCGTTTAGTTTATCGTATCGATCGAACCCCCGACTATTCCCCATAAATATCGGTTCGGTTACTTCAGCCACCCGATCTCACTTGCGGCGATTGTTTCGCTCTTTCTCGCCATTTTTTTGAATTTTCTGTAATTACCTCGCCCATCGATCGGGCTTTTTCCGCCGCATCCCGTGCCATTTCCAGAATTTCCTCTAGTTCCCGTTCATTTAGTCCTGTTTCTTTTTCTTCCATCACCGTAAACCCTGCAAGCGATTTTTAACCTTATTCTAGTTTCTAAAATACGTCCGAGCTATGATCGCCTAACTCTAGAGCTAAAGTAGAGATAGGGTTTAATTGGAGCTATGTATGGAAGCGATCGAATTTAGGACGGTTATTTATAACGGTCAAGTGAGCGTTCCCCCCCGATATTCTTCTCAATGGGAAGGTAAGATGATACGGGTGATTGTTTTGGATGACTCGGAAATCGTCCCCGATCCGAGCCAGAAAACTGAAAAAACGATGTTCGAGGCGATTTCTTTAAATACACGGGGATTTACATTCGATCGGGACGAGGCTAATGCCCGATCAAGTTTTTATCGATACTAATGTCTTAATTTACGGGTATTCTGAGGATGAGCCGGATAAACGACAGCGAGCGATTGATTGTGTTCGATCGGGTGAGACTTGGATTAGCACACAGGTTTTAAATGAAACGATAAATGTATTAAAACGGAAATTTTCCCTAAGCTATTCGCAAATTCGAGACGCTGTACAAGAGGTTTCTAAGGGATTCCCAATCATCCTCGTTTCTGTTAATACGATAGAGATGGCATTGAATCTAGCGGAACGTTATCAATATAGTTACTTTGATAGTTTAATACTGGCCAGCGCTCTGGAAGCGGGCTGTCAAATTCTCTACAGTGAAGATTTACAAGATGGTCAGCGAATCGAGAATCAATTGATGATCGTTAATCCCTTTGGTTAAGTAGGTAGGTGTTAAAAGTTGTCAGACACCCCCCTTATTAAGCTATCCATTAGTCACATCTTTCTTAACATAAAATTTGACAAAAAGAGAAAAGTGTGCCAGATGGCTCAAGGGGGTTCTATGGGGGAACTAATTTGATGAGATAGTTTCCAAGTCTGGCT
>NZ_JADBUE010000344.1:0-16125 GCF_020245805.1 Microcystis sp. M179S2
ACTGCGAAGGCTACATGATATCAGCCAGACTTGGAAACTATCTCATCAAATTAGTCCCCCCATAGAACCCCCTTGAGCCATCTGGCACACTTTTCTCTTTTTGTCAAATTTTATGTTAAGAAAGATGTGACTAATGGATAGTTATCAAGGGTAGGGTTAATTCATGAATTAACCCTACTATGAGAGTTTATTGATGAATTAACCCTACTATGACTAGACCAGGGGAGCAGAGAAGGGAGGGAGACCCTCCCTTTTATCGTGCCAGGGTAGAACCTTGTAACGAGAAGAAAGGGCTTCCCCCTAGGAGAAGACCCTTCCCAATTCAAGTCAGATGAATGAGTTTAAGGTAAGACTAAGCAATAATGCTGAAGTTGGTACTTGTTAGCGCACTGGTTCCAATATTTGCAATAGCAATTGCTCCAGTGCCAAAGTTACCATCAGCATCGTAGTAGAGAGTATTTGCTAATAAACCACCACCGGCAGCGTTCGCAATACCAAAACGAATGTTAGAACGATCAACAGCAGCTAGGGCATCTCCAGTATCAATTACAAGGGTAGTGGCTAAGTTAGCCGGACCAGTTGCAGTACTAATCACCATCGTAGCACCGACAGCCGGTGCCCCGGCAAAAGCGGCATTACTGAGAGCCAGTTTGTCATCAGCCACTGTAAAGCCAGTAATTGTCGCTAAGTTGCCAGCTGTAGATTGATTGAGAACGAACTGATCCTTACCGAGTCCCCCTGTTAGGTTGTTTGACCCAGCATCACCTTGCAGAAGATCGTCTCCGTCTCCCCCAACCAAAATATCGTCGCCGGCTCCACCAATTAGTGTATTGTTACCAGCACCCCCTGTTAAGTTATCAGCACCTGCACCACCGGTAAAGTTGTCGTTACCAGCCCCGCCCGTTAAAACGTCATTACCAGCACCACCGGTAATTTTTAATGAGCCACCGGTTGCTCCTGCCGCGACATCAAAGGTCAGCAAATTCGCTGCGGCTAACGCAGAGGCATCTACTTCTAAGATACCTACACTGGAGATCAGAGAAGCCTTCGCTGTGATGGCTGAGTTAGCCCCTGCCGCAATCACAATTTTGTCAATGTCGGTAACCTTATCAAAGGCGTTGGCGGCAGTACCTTTGACTGTTACTGTGTCAACCCCACCATTTCCAGTTAAAGTTGTCGCATTGGTGAGAGTACCTGCCCCGAAAGTCGTAAAGTTAAAGGTATCGTCACTTTGACCACCGACAATCGCAATGTTTGGATTGTTCGCTGCATTATTGTTGGTTGTGAGGGATAGCTTACCTTTGAAGTCCGTACCATCAAGAAGGGCGCTGTTGCTTAAAGCAAGGATACCGTTGATGGTCAGGTTCTTTGAACCAGTAATGACGACATTAGATGTGATTGGCGCGACGTTATCGTCATCGTAAGTTAGCTCACTAATCGTACTGTCGGCATTGACATTTAGCGTCAGCTTGCCAGTGATTAAGTTGGCGGGTAGAACGGCGGGTGGAACTGGGTTTGCATCTACAATCTTAGTCCCAGAGGCAGTACCCGCCAAGTTAACGGTCAAATCTTTTCCGGCTGCCGAAGTCTTAACGGTTAATGTGCTTGCATACCCAGCCGCCAGAGTCAAGGGGAATTTTTCGGCGGTGTTAACCTGCAAGTCACCGGACTTGATAACGAAATTCTTGACTCCAGAGATGTTGACAATATCAGCTACAGCAGCGTTCGACCCAGTGAACTCAATAGTCTCAATGTTAGCAATGTTTGGGGTAACTACACCCAAGATTTGTGCTGTCAGAACATCAGAGTCAGCTGTACTAGGGTCTTGAACAAAACTACCATTCAAGAAAGTTAAAGCCTGAACCGTGTTATTGGAGGCAGTCAAGTTACCTGCCGGGGAAACTTTGTTGTTCGCCGAAGCGGTGAGAACTGCCCCATTTTCTAACAGGGTAAAGGTCGTTCCCGTACCGCCGCCACCAGCGACAAATTGAGCAATTTGTTCGTTAGCCGTCGTTACGCTAGCGGCACTGGCAGTGACCGTATTCACAATGGCCCAGCCACCACTATACTGGGCTGAGGTAAAGGTGGACGAGCCAGCAGCCGCCATGGCAACCGCAAAGTTTTCTGCTACCTGAGCGCGGTTCGTCAAAGCCTGTTGGCGTGCGGCGGGGGAATACTGATTTAAAACGACC
This sequence comes from Microcystis sp. M179S2, assembly GCF_020245805.1. NCBI lineage: Bacteria > Bacillati > Cyanobacteriota > Cyanophyceae > Chroococcales > Microcystaceae > Microcystis > Microcystis sp. M179S2. The sequence continues at coordinate 2,193 of NZ_JADBUE010000344.1, forward strand.
GGAAAATCCAAAATTGCCTGGGACGAGGACACAAGAAAGGTATTAGCCCAGTAGGTTAATTCTGCCGCCGGAATGTCAGCCTCAGCAATCCCGTAGAGATTTTGGAAAGCTTGGATGACATAAGCACGACGAGCGGCCTCATTCTGAGACAGCACCGTAGGGGATGCTAACATCGGATAGGCTGTCTTGGCTGCATCAGAGGTAGAAAATGCCTGCACCGCTTGCTCCCAAGAAACTGCCTGACCTGCGGGACTCGCCCAATAGGTAAGGTCAGAAGCTGACGGGGGCAGCTTGGTGTACATCAAGGACAGAGCAATAATTGAAGATTGGGGAATAGCCATAATTTTGTTACCTAAAACTCCTCACACTAGGAAACGAGGTCAAAAATCAAAGAAGCTAAAAACATCTCTGAAGTATCACAACTAATCATAGGAGAGGCATGATCATTTTGTCAAGCAGAGCTATAGCAATGGGAGCTAAAGTTAAATCCACTTTTTTTCGTGTTACCGAAGATACCAGTGCTAGAAATGCTTGCTAACTCACAGAAAAACTACTACTAACATAGCGCACGGAATTCCAGATTTGAGAGATAGGCGGTCAAATTTAACATTATGTGACGATTTGCTTTAACCCTATTCGATTTGTTTGCACGAAAGAGACTAATAACTAGGGTTTGCTGAAAAAGTTTTTTCTGGGGGCAGGGTGTGGGGTGTGGGGTGTGGGGTGTGGGGTTTTATCAGTTTTGAGGTGGCCAATTACCTAATTGTCAGGGAAAAAGTGCCTAAATTTCCCCCCGATCACTCCAATATCCAGTACTTTTTGATTGACAAAAAGACTAAAAGTCTTACCCAACAAGGTTTTTAGCTTTATTCAGCAAACCCTAACTAATAGTGCCAGGCGGGACAGATATCTGAGGCCCCATTGAGAAAGAGACAGTCCACTGTCGCCAGCCCCCCTCCCTCGTCTCGGTACTCATCCCCTAGGTCCCAAAGATGAAAACCTAAGCCTAGTAGCCAACTGGCCAATTCTGTTAACAGAGGTGTCTGGGGACCATAGCCTCGGTATAACCAACACTCTAACAATAAGACTGAAACCTGGGGGAGGATCTGGACTGCTCCCTTGAGAATAGACCACTCGTATCCCTGGGTATCTATCTTGATGATTTGGGGAATTGGTAACTCTCCCCGCTTCACTAAGCCATCTAAGGTGAGGACTGGAACCGTCACGGGCGATAGTGCTAAACCTGACCCCTCCATCGGGAGAGCGGTGCTGGCCACCAGATTAGGAAAAACATTAAGGGTGACAGTTCCCTCCCGTTCTCCTAATGCCACCCCATAGAGGTGAAAATTGTCATGAAGCTTTAAACTTTCGGTCATAAACTGTTGATAAGCCGGTGCGTGATTCACTAACGGCTCAAATAGATAAAACTGAGACTGGGGAAACACCTCAACAATATCCCTAGACCAGGAACCATCCGAAGCCCCTACATCATAAATAACCTGGGGGGATAACCCTTTAGCTTGCAAACGTTGGAAAATTTCTAAATCTAACTGAGCAAACTTTTCCCTCGTTTTATAGGTATCGGCAACGGACTTGTAGGCAGAATTCGTCATGGGTGGCTCTGATAGTATCAGTTAGGGGTTAGTTCTAAACGAGTGTTGACAAGAACACAGTCTAGGGTGGTAAGGGTAGCGTCGGGGTCACTTAAATCTAAAGCACTACTGGCCACCAGATTGGGGAAGATATTCATGGTGACTTGGCCACTTTTTTCGCCGAAAGCAGGGTATAAACGAAGATTTTTGGGGATAATCGCTCGATAGGCGGTATCATGGTCGATTAAGGGTTCAAATAGATGAAATTCCGCCGTGGGAAGCACTTCACGTCTGTCCTTTGACTAAGAGCCATTAGAAGCACCAATATCAAAGATAACTTGCGGTTGGTAGCCCAAGTTTTTCAGTCTTTGAAACTACGTCCAGAGCTAATTGGGCCAATCTGGCTTTGGTTTTATAGGTTTCCCCCACGGATTTATAATTGGTAGCTTCCATAATTATCCTTGAGTATAGTTAAGCATAGTGCCAGTCGGGAGTTATTCCAGATTTTGTGTTAACAAAAACACAGTCTAGAGTGGCTAAAACACCCTGTTCGTTACGGTAGGGTTCGACCACATCCCAAAGTCGAAAATTAAAGGGTAGTAGCCAATCAGCAATTTCCGTTAACAGAGGTGTATTTGGTCCGTAGCCCCGATACAGCCAACATTCTAAGATTAAAATATCAACATTGGCGAGGGTTTTTTGCGCTCCCTTCAGGATCGATAGCTCACTGCCTTGGGTGTCAATTTTGATTACCTGGGGTATGGGCAAATTTAAGGAAGTTATCGCTTCATCTAGGGTAAACATTGGCACGGGAACTGGTATAGTTTTGATTCCCGTGCTGGTCATATCTAAGGCAGTGCTACTGACGACGCTATCGGCAAAGACATTGATAGTTGTATCACCACTTTTTTCACCAAGGGCAATTTTATGCAAATGAAAAGAAGGATACATTACCAAGGTTTTTTCGATAAATTCTCGATATTCAGAGCAGTAATCAATCAGAGGTTCAAATAAGTAAAATTCAGCCAGTGGAAGGACTTTTTTAATATAACAAGACCACCCACTATTAGAAGCACCAATATCAAAGATAACTTGGGGATGATAACCGAGATTGGACAATCGTTGAAAAAGCTGACGAATCTCTTTGAGGACTCGCTCGTCACTCAACTTTTCTAATACTTCTTGATAATTTTGGTTAATTTGGCTTGGGTTATCATTCATACCAGCTAATGGAGAAATTTTATGAGTTTTTTTGGGTCTTCGGTTTGTCTTATGCAACGTACAGGATTATAAGGAGTGAAACTCTTATAGAGAAAGACTTTTGGCGATTTTTGTCAATTGTTTTTGATCTAGAGCGAACTAATCAATTAAATCTCTTGCCAGATAAAAACTTAGTCGATTTATGCCCCCCTATCGAACCATATCAAGTAACGAAGAACCGTTTTTTTCAGTTCTATTTAATGGCTATATAAGTATGAGATACAGATAGAACTTCATCTCTACTATAGCCTTTACTGTTTAATTCTGTCAGAATAGCATCGGTGAGATATTGTTCTCCATCTTGCCAAATATCATTGCGAATAATATAGGAAACATCAAGGGAAAGAGCCGCTTCGATATACCGATTTGAAGGCAGAAAATTAAAGTAGTCAGAGAACATAAAATCTGCTATATTCTTAGCGTAAATGTCCTGATTTTCTGATTCTAAAGAAGTTGATAACAATCCTTCTTGCTCTAGTATAGCTACCAGAGGTTTTAAATCTTCTAATTGTTTATGTTTTTGGAGATAGAGAAATATGTCATCTTTTGATAGTCTTAAATGAATCCAAGGATAATCGGCAAATAAACCGTATTGATGATGACCTTCGTAGGAATTCCACAGAGGCGCAGCCACACAGTAAATTAATCCTCCCGGTTTTGTCACTCGCCATATTTCCGAAAAAGCCGCTTCAATATTGGGAATATGTTCCATAGTAGCGGCGGAAAAAGCTAGATCGTAGTAGTTATCGGGTCTTGTCGTCGATTCGGCTGATTCTTGAAAGTAGGAAACTTTTTCATGAGTTAAGCCTTGGCCGATATCTTCGCGAACATCAAGACCGTGAACGACGGCCGCTTCTATAAAAAAGCGGCAATCCCTGCCATCGTTACAACCCACCACTAAAACTTTTTTGTCCGTTAGCCTGTGACTGGGTATATATCTTAGGCAATCCTTAGCAAAATAGTTGAGATAATCCATAAACTTTTTCAATATGGGGAGTTTTTTTGCCATAGCCCCGATAGAGCCAGCATTCGAGAAAGAGAACATCGACTTTAGGTAGGGTTTTGACGGCTCCTTTAAGTATAGACAACTCCGAGCCTTGGGTATCAATTTTGATCACTTGGGGATGGGGTAAACCAAGTCGGACAATTGCCTCATCAATTGTTAACATTTGCACCGAGATGGGGGTGGTGGGCTGACTATCATCACCAGTCTGCAAGAGGCTACTGCTCACCACGTCCGTGGAAACATTCATCGTCACCTCGCCGCAGGTTTCACCTAGGGCGTATTTATACCGATGAAAGGAGGGATAGACTCGCAGGATTTCTGAGATTAATTCTCGATAGTCGTTGCTGTAGTCGATGAGAGGTTCAAAGAGATAAAATTCAGCTTCCTGCAGCACTTGTTTGATATAATAGGACCAGCCACTATTAGAAGCACCCACATCAAAGATCACCCTCGGGCTGTAACCTAGGTTTTGTAGTCGTTTAAATACCTGTCGATCCAATTGGAGGACTTGAGGATCTAAGTCATCAAGCATTTTTTGGTAATTTTCTTTAAGTCTATTATTGTTGTGAGTCATAATCGGGTGCATCTCAATTTTGTAGAAATATCTAGGGTTTGCTGAAAAAGTTTGTTGGTGGGGTTAGGAGTCTCCGAGTCGGTCGTCAGTAGCCGGTCGTCGGGAGTTTCAGGCTTTGTTGCCCTCTCTTTTTTTGTACTAGCTTATGTACTACAATGAGGATAATGCAAGGTTTTTGATGGTTCCAATCCGATTTTCGCAGCATGAACATCGGATTTTAACAGGTCAAAAGCCTTATTTTAAAAGGGTTTTACCATTATTCAGCAAACCCTATCTATAGGACATTTTGGGCGGGCGCAGTTCGATCAACTCACGGACTGCGGTGCGCCCCTGCCATGGGCGCCATAATATTATTGTAGGGACGAATTGCCTTCGCCCTCTTTAAATAACTTCTACTGCCTACTATAAGTGAGAGAAAGTCATAAATACGAGATGCCCCCCTCATAATCCCCGCCCAATTCCGTTCCGTCGCTAACCAGTAATTTTTTTTGAGTAATTAATCTATAGAGTCTAACTCTAGATGAAGATTTTGCTGTCATCTTCATCTAGTCCCACAATTTTTTTGCCTTGATATTCACGCATACCAAAGCAGTTAAAATCCCCTGGCATAGAGGTTTTGTAGAGAGTGATTTTTCCTGAATAGTTTATCATCGATAAATCACTATGAAAATTCTCCAGTAAATAACGAAGATAGTTGTCGCAGTAGTAGGGGCGAGCTAAATAACCTTTATTAAAACCACACAGGAAAAGTTTAAGGGAAAAAGGAAATTGAGCGAGAAAGTTAAAAACTGCGGCTGTCACCTGGGGATAACTGGGGTTAAAAAAGTCATCAATACAAATTATTCCCTCCTCACTCAAAAGCTGATTAGCAATCTGTAAATCATTAAAACAAGCAGAACCGGAATGGGCACCATCTATGTGGAGCCATCTACAGCTTGAAAAAAACTGGTGAAGATTAGCTTCATTTTGCCAAAAATTTTGAGATTTACATCGATAAAAATTACTGTTAGAGTGTAAAGTCTTGAGAAGCTCTTGGGCTTCGTCAAACATAATCAAGTCAACTAATAGACAGGTTTCTTCTGGCTTGGCATGAAGACAAGATAAAATAGCTGATTTTCCTTTCCACACTCCTATTTCTAAAAAATTACCTTTGATATTATGGCTGGTTTGATAATTTAGTAAGCAATCCCAGGTTATGGCGGCTTGCTCTAGAAAAAATCCCTCAACTGAAACTGATTGACCGACATATTCTTGAAATTTACTTGCCATAGTTTTACTCTTTATTGCTGTTTGACACTCTAATTTGTTAGCAGATTTTACCTAAAATCCTAGCAATTACAATTAAGCAGAAAAGTAGGTAGCTGGCATAACGGAAGCAGACCAAAGTAGGGCTTGATGGAAGACCTGATAATCTTGGAAAAAGAAAACATTGCCCCAAGAATTGTCGAGGGAATAGGCAGAATTACAGTAATAACTAACGTCGGAACTGCCCCAAATACGATAGATAACTAGATGCCAATGATAATCTCTTTCTTTCATGGCCTTGACTAAATCTGGTAGTTGATTCATTGCTCCCGAACGACCAAAGGGGAAATTTTGATCCCAAAATTCCGCAACTACCACGGGATAACGATAGTTACCCATACCTTTGATTACTTCTAAATCAAAGCCTTCTGTGTCAATTTTAACTAAACCAATATCTTTAGGTAATTCCTCACCATCGTGGAGACTAGCTAGGGTTTTAACAGTAACGGGAATAGTATCGGTAAATACTAAACCTTCCGAGAGAGAATGCTTAGTTAAGCTGTTATAAAAGCTGGCATCTTGATAGGTGTTGTCTGGGGTTTCATCGGTGGCTATATGGAGTTCTTGGGTTTGATTTTCGGAACCGAGAGCAAAGGGAAAAAGCCGAAAGTTAGGATGATCACCGAGGCGATTTTTGAGCTTATCGATTACAGCAGGAAAAGGTTCAAAGGCATAAACTTGATAACCAACTTGTAGGAGACGACTAGAAACATCGCCCCGATTAGCACCAATATCTACTGCAAGACGATGGGGAAGATAGGAATATAAATAAGTCATTAATTCGATGTCTAGATCTTGAAAATATTGTTGATCGGTAATGACTTTATATTTTTGAGAGTGAATATCTTCAAAGATTTGGCGGTTCTCTTCGCTGATTTGATGGAGATTTTCTTGTATTTTATGTATGGTTCCAAAAATAGCATCGCTTTGCTGTTGGTAAGCTTCATAAATTCTCTGGAAAGAATCGAGAATTAAATCACTATGTTTTTGGGAGTCTTGTCGCACACCGCTGGCTATTTTTTGGAAAGTATCGAGAGTTAATTGGTGCTGTTTTTGAGATTCGCTGTGATTTGTCTGGAGTTTTTCCGTCAATACTTGCATATTTTTAATTATATCTACGGAAAACTTCAGCAAAAAAGCTTGATTTTCCAGTGATAAATCAGCCTTTCGCTTGGTTTCTGCATTTTCTTGTCGGATTTGCTCCGTGGAGTTATTGAGTTGCTCAACCTTAAAATCTAAGGGATCAAGCTGATTAAGTTTCTCCAGTTTTTGGACTTGTTCAAGTTGGACATGACTGAGTAAATCAAGTTTTTCTAAAAATAAATCTTTGATCGCTTTAACTCGCTGAACTATTTTATTTTTGGCTAATAATTGTTTAATCATGGGGTATATTTTAGGTATAGAAGATTAAGGTTTAGAGGGAAATTGATTAATTTCTCGGTTAGTTTCGGGAACTAATAGATCCTGACGTATAAAGACGATTTCCTTTTGCAAGAGGGTTCCATCTATTGGTGAGCGCCATTCTCCCGTTTCGTCATAATAGCGAAATCCCAACTGGTCTAACCAATGAATCATTTCACTAATAACTAGAGATTTCTCATCGTATCGGATCACGGATAGTTCGGCGATAATCAAATCCACCTGAGCGATAAATTCTTTGGACCCTTCTAAGACAAGATGTTCGGCGTATTGAACATCTATTTTGAGAATGCCACGCCCGGAAATCTGCCGCTCTACGGCGATCCGATCAATAGTAGTGACAACCACTTCCAACGGCTGATAGTCTCTCAAATCGGCGGGATTAAGCAGGGAACTACAGTAAAAATCGGCAGAAACTTGCAAATTTAAACGTCCTTCTTCATTGGAAACCGCCACTTCCAACAATTCTGCCATGGGAATATTGCCGATAAAATAATCTCTAGCGAACTGCTCATATTGGGAAGTCAAGGGATCGATGAGAAGATAACGAGCTTCTGGGAATAATTGACTAACGGTAAAAGACCAGATGCCGTGGGAAGCTCCCACATCAACCACAAAATCAGGCTGATATTTTTGCCCTCGTAAACGTCGCATCACTTGATAAACTGGCACATAGTCTTTATAAATCTTTTTGGGGACAGGTGGCTCAATAAAAGGCACGGCATCGATCGGCGATCGAGGTAAAATCGCTTCAAATCTGTCATCGGCCGCCTGTTCTTTTTCTAGGGACTGCCAAACCCAATCGTCAATATCTTGATCGGAGAATTTTGCCGCTACTTTAACGGCATTTTCTCGCATTCTTTGCTGATTTTCGGGGTTAAGAACGTAGTCCACGGATGCTGCCAAACTTTCGGGTGTATAATCACAAACCACCCCGATTTGAAAGCGATTAATAAAGTTAGCCGCCGAGGTTTTATTACTGCCTAAAAGAATTACTGGGGTGTTAGCGGTGGCGAGGTTAAAAATAATCCGGCCGGGTAAACTAAGGCGAGACAATTCTGTCCGATCATCTCTTTCGTCCATGGTTCCCGTGGGAACAATAACAAAGGGATACGCTTGTAGTTGTTGTCCTAGTTGTTCTTCGGGATAAAGTCCTTGGCTATAAAGTCCCCATTTTTCTAATTCTGCGGCAGATTCTTTGAGCCAATAATAGTTAGAATTGCCATACCAATCTAGTTTAATCCCTGACCCTTGAATACTCTCTAAAAGAGATTGGAACCATTGGCGACTCCAAATGCTCCCTAACAAAGCTCCCCATTTTTCTTGACAGCGTTGGGGAGAAACTTCGGCAACTTCAGTATTAATAAGACGGTGGGGAACGATCGCCGGTAGGAGCCAAAATTTGTAGCCGTACTTATTCTCGTAAGCGTTGCGGAGTTCGGGATGGGTGGCAAAACGAACGGAACATTTGCTTAAAAACTCCCCCATCAAAGCATCGGGAATCTCTTGAACGCAGATATTCTGATCGTCCATGATGTAGGTGGCAAGGGGAACGTTAAATAATTCCTTAATAGCGATCGCTGTCAGAATATCGCTGGCGTAATAAGGTACACAAAAAACTTTTTGGACTTGATGGTGTCCGAGAGTTTGTAGAATTGATTGAAATATCGCCGGTCGCGACATTTTCTTATGGTCAAGGTGGAAGCTTAAGACCCCGAATTGTTGTTCACCACCATAGTGATTATCGGAACGGATAGAAATAATCTCGCTATCATCGGGAAAGATTCTTCTGACTAAGGCTCCTGTCCCGTGACTTTGATTGACTTCACTAGCGGTAACGATCACACTGCACTTAAGGCTATTTTTCTCGAATTGTTCAAAGCGATTATCGATGGGTTTTCCCTGTTCTAACGATCTCCAGAGCCAATCATCAAAATGATCGGCTTTTAAGCTTTTGGCTAATTTTTGACTGGAATAACGGAGCCGCAGCTGATTGCTTTCTCTTCGCAGTTTCTCTATTTCTGTTAATAGGCTTTGAGCTTTATAATCACAGACAGTTCCTAATTCGAATTCTTTGACGAACTGAGCGGCGGCACTATCTTCACGACCAACAATAATGATCGGAGTATTAGCAACGGCGGTAATAAAGGGAATGCGGGAAGGCAAACTCAAACAGGCGAATTCGGGACGCTCTTGCTCGTTTTCAGAACTGGCGGTGGGAACGATTGCAAAAGGTGCTTGACGTAAGTAGTAGATGAGAGCATCTTGGCTGCAGTAACCTTTAAAGAAGATACCATCTTGTTCTAACTCTACTTCTTGGAATTGCAACCATTGACGGTTAGGATTGCCATACCAATCTAATTTGATCTGGGATTCTCGACATAATTGCCTGAGATTTTCTAGCCAAGTCTGAGACCAGATATTACCGATCAAAATCCCTCTTGCCATAGAATCGGGGACGGTAATTTCTGGTGGCATTAAATAACTTTCTACTAGGGGCGGTACAAACCAAATTTTTCTTTCGTATTTTTTACTATAGGCTTGACAAAGGGGCTTAGAAATGCCTAAAACTAGATCGCTATTATCGATTAATTGCTTAACAATACCATCGGACACAGCCCTGACATAGATGTTTTGATCATCCATCAGGTAGGTACAAATGGGGACTTGAAAGAGAGATTTAATCGCTGTGGCTACATAAAAATCTTCGATAAAGTAGGGAATTACTAAGACTCTTTTCGGTTTTAAATAAACAAATAAATTTTGGATTTTTACTAAAATTTCTCCGTAGGAACAACCGCGCACATCTAGGCAAAAATTCTGAACGCCAAAATCCTGCTCCCCACCGTAGAGATTAGTGGTTCGTAAGGAGACTATCCCACTGGTATCAGGGAAAATTCTCTTTAAAAGAACCCCGACACCGTGATTCTTATTGATTTCGTTTGAAGATACTATAATATCATAACTTTCCTGGAATTTTTCGGCAAAACTATTTAAGTCTTGTAACGACAAACTAAGTTCTTTTTGTAGTTCCTGATAAGAGGTGAGCATAATGATTAATTATAATAGACTTTAACTATAGACATTCCATTGACTCTGACAGGTTTTCTCAGAAAAACAAGGTATAAACTCGTTCTTGCTTATCCCTCTAGAAATTTTATATTTTTCGATATACCCTGTCAAATTTATTCTTATCCATCCCACAAAACGGAGATTGATCCTTGCAGGTCTTAATGTTTTAAGATTGTTCATTTCCTTTTTACTAACTTCGGCGACCGCTCTCACAATGACCTTTTTATATCGCTTTTTGTTTCCCCATCGGGAATTATCATCTTGCCTTGGCAGACTAGAACTGATGCACCACCCACAGAAACTTCCGTAATTTCACGGTTGTTTTTCTGAAACTTTAATTGTATGTTGCTGGGTCTGCCCATTTCCACTCCTTGGATTATCGTCCATTGATTCATCCCTTCCCTAGAAGATTCTAACCCCCCTAGGTAGCCCGCTAAAGCGGCCACAGCCGAACCGGTGGCGGGATCTTCCATAACTCCCAAACCGGGGGCAAACATTCGGCCATAAATACGAGATTGGGGTGATTCTGGGTCAAAACAGCAGACAAAAAGGGAATTAGCGGGGGATTGTCCCAATAATGATGACCAAAGACCTAAATTAACTCTGATTTTTGCTAAAATATCTCGATTTTTGACGGGGATGAATAAAAAAGCAAGGCCACAGGAAAAGGCGCGGGGGGGATAACCGGGTAAGAAATCGGCAACGCTGAGGGAAAGAATCGCCGCTAAATCATCGAGAGCATAAGTATCCGTCACTAATTCTGGCAATTGTGCCACTTTTAACTCACTATAGACCGGTTTTTCCCCCTCCATGCTAATTTTTACCGGTACTAAACCGACTCCTTCCTCCAGATAAATCGTGGTTTCTTGGTGGGGGGGAATAGCACCGATTAGGGCTAAAATATAGGCTGTGCCGACGGTAGGATGACCAGCAAAGGGTAATTCGGTACTGGGGGTGAAGATCCGGACTTTTTTAGTGCCTTGGGGCGTTTCTGGCGGAAAAACGAAGACTGTCTCCGAGAAGTTAAATTCGGCGGCGATTTTTTGCATCTGGGTGCGGGTTAATCCAGACGCTTCCGGAAAAACCGCCAGGGGATTACCGCCAAAAATGCGATCGCTAAAAACATCGGCGGTATAGTAGGAATAGGTAGGCACGCGGGGGATAGAGCAACAGTTATCGGAGAATTTTTTCATCTTACACCTATTTTCACCCCTGACCGTCCCGGTGGTCTGTCTAGGGATAAATGCTCCGTGTCAGTCCTGTTATTCTCTATTTATTAAGAAATAATTAAAATACAGAATTTTTCCTAAAGATAAGGTATGTCTTGATAGGGCATCGTCTCGGAGTCTCCTCATAGCTGCTACAGGCTCTACTACTTATTCGGTTCTAATCTGGCTAATAAACTGACTAACTTATCTCTAACGGAATTGTGAGTGTATTCGTCTTCAGGGTGAGGTTTCTGATTGGGTTTTTGAAAATAGGGACGTTCCCCGTATAATTGTCCCCATTTCACATCGACTCGGTGTACTAACTCATAGAGTAATTCTTGATTGTCTAAAATTTCTTCTAGAATTAACTGTAAAGCTTGAACGGGATTATCTAAATTTTGACTGACTTTTGTTAATTCTTCATCAACGATAAGCTGTAAAATTATCTGCAAAGCTCCCGAAGAATCACCTAAATTAGCGGCAATAAATTGTTTAATCTCTGTGGTAACTTGCACCAATTTGGGGACGGGAGATTCCCCTTTGAGGAAATCCGCCCCCTCTTGAGCGATAAAATCTGCTAGGGTAAACGAGCGCCTTTCGATGATATCTTGGGAAAAATCTGGTTCTTCAGGGGTCATAAACTAAAAAGATTAGCGATAATAGACTCTAAGACTTATTGTGACATTTTTAGGAATATCTATGGGCATCGATCGCAGAGAGTTTCAGCAGCGTCGTCAGCAGGTAATGGAAAAAATCGGCCATGGAACCGCAATTTTTCGCAGTGCGCCCATGGCGGTCATGCACAATGACGTAGAATACACCTATCGTCAGGATAGTGACTTTTTTTACCTGACAGGATTTAATGAACCCGATGCGGTGGCGATTTTAGCACCCCATCACCCCGAACATCAGTTTATCCTGTTCGTGCAGCCAAAAGACCCAGAAAAAGAAACTTGGACCGGCTATCTCCACGGTGTGGAAGGAGCAAAGGAGATTTTTGGTGCTGATGAGGCCTATTCTATCCAAGAATTGGAGGAAAAATTACCCCAATATCTCGAAAAAGCCGAACGAATTTATTATCATCTCGGACGGGACAAAACTTTTAATACAAACGTTCTTAATCACTGGCAAAAATTAATCGCCACTTTTCCCCGTCGCGGCACCGGACCGACTGCTTTAGAGGATACTAATTTTATTCTCCATCCTTTGCGCTTACTGAAAACTGCGGCCGAATTGGACAATATTCGCCAAGCAACCGCTATTTCGGCCCAGGCACATAATCGGGCCAGAGAATTCACTAAAGTTGGTCACTATGAGTATCAAATTCAAGCGGAAATTGAGCATACTTTTCGCCTAGAAGGGGGTATGGGTCCTGCTTATCCTTCTATTGTCGCTAGTGGTGCTAATGCCTGTATTCTGCACTATATCAACAATGATCGCCAAGTACAAGAAAATGAGCTTTTGTTAATTGATGCCGGTTGTGCCTACAATTACTATAACGGTGATATTACCCGCACTTTTCCCGTTAATGGTAAATTTACCCCCGAACAAAAAATTATCTATGAAATTGTTCTGGAAGCTCAATTAAAGGCGATTGAAGTGGTAAAAACTGGTAATCCTTATAATCTTTTTCATGACACAGCCGTCAGAACAATTGTGGAGGGATTAGTGGATTTAGGGCTATTGGTCGGCGACATTGATGAGATAATTAAAGAGGAAAAATATAAGCCTTTTTATATGCACAGAACTGGCCATTGGTTAGGATTAGATGTCCATGATGCAGGAGGTTATAAAGTTAACGAAGAAACTTGGCAAACTTTGCAGCCCGGTCATGTTTTAACCGTGGAACCGGGGATTTATATCTCCCCCGATATTAAACCTGCTGAAGGACAGCCGGAAGTGCCAGAAAAATGGCGGGGTATCGGTATCCGTATCGAAGATGATGTGTTAGTTACTGCCACAGGAAATGAGGTTTTAACTGCAACGGTTCCCAAAAAAGTTGAGGATATCGAATCTTAAGTAAAAAGCTAGGTGTTAAAAATTGTCAGATTCCCCCTAACCCTAGGGTTGATTCATAGTAGGGTTGATTCATGGTAGGGTTGATTCATGAATCAACCCTACCCCCCTTAAGGAGATTCAATTAAGTTTTTTCTAGAGATTATTATGGTTGTCACCAAAGAAAAATTATATACCTTTGCGGAATATTTAAATTATCGAGACTGCACGGATAATAAGTACGAATTATTTAACGGAGAATTAATTTCCATGCCTCCCGCTAGTGGCTTTCATGCTTTGATACTTAGATATATATTTAAGGTGTTAGAAAGGGAAATAGAGAGGCTACAATTAGACTGGCAAGTTATGCCCGCTACGGTGGGAATTCGCACCGATAAAGCTAAATCGAGAATTCCAGACTTAATGATTTTAACTGCCCAACAATGTCAAGAGATTAGAAATATGACCACAGCAGTGATTGAATTTCCTCCCCTGTTAGTTG
>NZ_JADBUE010000345.1:0-4869 GCF_020245805.1 Microcystis sp. M179S2
ATCCTTACTTTTGCCGTTTTTGAAGCCTCAAAAACGGCAAAAAATTAAGGGCTGGCAGAATAAACCTAACAACCATGCTGGAGAAGACTTTTAGACTTTTTTGAAATCCAAAAGTACCAGATATGGGAGTGATCAGGGGTAAATTCCGGGACTTTTTCCCTGAAAATTAGGTAATTGACCCCCTCAAAATCGGTAAAACCCCACACCCCACACCCCCCACCCTACACCCTACACCCTACACCCTACACCCTACACCCTGCCCCTAGGAAAAACTTTTTCAGCAGACCCTAATTATGCAAGAGTTCTAGTCTTTAGTCAGAAGATTTACTATCAGAGCAGCACAAGGCTGACGTTTAGGGGCTGGCTGCGATAGGATAAAAAAGTGCTAGATAAAAACTCCTCTCCCTTCTGGTCTTTAGTTGCAGGTCACTGGTTCAAGCTCATCTGTGGAGCTAGTTACCAGGATTTGCCCACGATTCGCAACCTCGCTTTGACCTATACTATCGCCGGGGCCGATTGTATTGATGTGGCCGCCGACCGGGCTGTGATTGTTGCGGCCCGCGAAGGCATCGAAACTGCCGAAAAAATCGCCGGATTCCCCCCAAATCGACGACCTTGGTTAATGGTCAGTCTCAATGACGGGGAAGATCCCCACTTTCGTAAAGCTATCTTTAACCCGCAACTCTGTCCGGTCGATTGTCCCCGTCCCTGCGAAAAAATCTGTCCCGCTTATGCTATCGATAGGGGAGGAGTGATCGAACAGCGCTGTTATGGTTGCGGTCGCTGCTTACCCGTTTGTCCCCGGCACATAATCGAGACAAAATCCCGTGTCTGTCAACCCCAAGAAATTATCCCCTTAATGATCGAAATGGGAGTCGATGCGATCGAAATTCATACCCAAGTCGGTCATGGAGATGAATTTGCTCGACTCTGGCCAGCGATCGCAACTGTCAGTAAAAACCTAAAAATCCTGGCCATAAGTTGCCAAGATCATGAATATATCATTGATTACCTCCACTATCTGCGAGAAACTATTTCACCCCTAAGCTGTCCTCTGATTTGGCAGACGGACGGCCGACCGATGAGCGGCGATATCGGCAAAGGAACCACCCACCCAGCCATTAATATGGCCAAAAAAGTCCTCTGTGCCAATCTAACTGGATTTGTGCAGTTAGCCGGGGGAACCAATGACCACACCGTGACCAAATTACAGCAACTGGGACTGAGAGAAAAAATCGCTGGTATTGCCTATGGAAGTTACGCCCGTTCATTGATTTTGCCAATTTTAGAGCATTTAGACCAGCCTAACCTTGAAAATGACCCCCAAGCCCACCAAGAAGCCGTTAAAGCCGCTTCTATTCTCGTTGCTCAATTGAAAGCCTAGCCTTGGTCAAAAAACTATAATATTTTTTTAATTGACAACTAACCCCTAAATGTGTTAGACCCCAAGAAAATCTTGGCAATAAAAACAGCCAATTATCGCCAAAACCTTTTACTATTAATGCCAGAAACCCTACCCTCCTCTCGGATGCCAGTTACCGACGATTTAAACAAACTCTTGGCAATTCTACCTGCGCGGATTCGCGGCAAAATCGAGGAACACCCGCGGCAGCATCAACTGATCGAAGTAGTTATGGATTTGGGACGCATACCAGAAGCGCGTTTTCCCGATGGGGCGATCGATCTGGGGGACGAACCGATCTCAAAAGAAGAAATCCAGTATTCGATCGCCCGGGTGGGCAGTTTTAGCGGCGATAATCGCGCCGGGATTGAACGCACCCTGCACCGCATCAGTGCCATTCGCAATCGAGACGGGGAAATTATCGGTTTAACCTGTCGTATCGGTCGGGCCGTTTTCGGTACGATCACCCTGATTAACGACCTAGTGGAAACGGGTAAATCCCTGCTGCTGCTCGGTCGTCCGGGGGTAGGGAAAACCACCGCTCTCCGGGAAATAGCCCGAGTTTTAGCCGACGACCTCAATAAACGGGTAGTGATTATCGACACCTCCAACGAAATCGCCGGGGATGGAGATATTCCCCATCCGGCCATCGGTCGCGCTCGTCGGATGCAGGTGTCCCGTCCGGAATTGCAGCATCAAGTCATGATCGAAGCGGTGGAAAACCATATGCCGGAGGTGATCGTGATCGATGAGATCGGTACGGAATTAGAAGCTCTGGCCGCTCGCACGATCGCCGAACGCGGGGTGCAGTTAGTGGGAACCGCCCACGGCAATCAATTGGAAAATTTAATTAAAAATCCGACTTTATCGGATTTAGTCGGGGGAATTCAGGCAGTAACTCTCGGAGACGAAGAAGCGCGCCGCCGGGGTTCCCAAAAAACCGTTTTAGAACGCAAAGCACCGCCCACCTTTGACATTGCCATCGAAATGTTGGAACGTCAGCGCTGGGTCATCCACGAAGACGTATCCACCACTATCGACCAACTGCTGCGGGGACGGGAAGCAATTGCCCAAATCCGTTGGGTAGATGAGGAGGGAAAAGTACAGGTCACTCAGGAAGAACCAAAACCGGAAAACCTCACCCCTTTGCACCGCAATTATCTGCCGGAAATGGATAAACCCAAGGGATGGCGGGCCGATGGCCGAATGACTCCCGTGGCCCGTTTCGGTGCAGGCGGACTCAACCGGGAAAACGATTTCGATCGCCTCCTCGAACAATCCTGGCTGCAGGAAGAACCGGAAACGGAAAAAATCCGCGTCCCCGGTCCCAATGGCGAAGATTGGCCAGTTTATGTCTATCCCTACGGAGTCAGTCGCGCCCCGATCGAACAGGTAGTACAGGCCCTAGATTTGCCGATCGTTTTGACCAAAAATTTACAGGAGGCCGACGCAGTGCTGGCCCTGCGTTCCCACGTTAAAAATCAGTCAAAATTGCGGCAAATTGCCAAAGTACGACAAATTCCCATCCACGGCATCAAATCCAATACCCTACCCCAAATTTCTCGCGGTTTAAAGCGGATTTTGGGCATTGATGACCCGATGAATCAGGAAGGTGCGGATCTGCGTTTATTTGCCCGCAGCGGTAGCGATGACGAGATCGAAGCTTTGGAGGAGGCCCGGTTAGCGGTGGAACAAATCGTTATCCCTACCGGCCAACCGGTGGAGTTACTGCCGCGATCGGCGAAAGTGCGGAAAATGCAACACGAATTAGTGGAACATTACCGTCTCCAATCCGATAGCTTCGGAGAGGAACCGAATCGCCGTATTCGCATCTATCCAGCTTAGGAGTCGGGAATTTGAAGCGACGCACGCTAATTATTATGGGTACGGGGGCGGTGAGCGGTGCGGTGGCCGTCCTGATTATCCATCGTCCCCAATCGGCGGCGGAATTGCGCGCCAAAATGCCCCTGGCCGAAAGAATTAAGCTCTGTCTCGATCTGGCTAAGATTAAACTAGCCACCAGGATCGACTATCTCGATAGTTATGCCCGTCGGGGAATTCTCTATCTAAATGGAGCAAGAGGACTCCCGTTAAATTTCTCCTTAATTAGGGCTGGCTGAATAAATGTGAAATGTAGGTATGGTAAGGGTTTTGTGGCTTTTCTTGCTCCCACAGGTGCAAGATTTTGAGAGAATCGTGCTTCAAAACCTGGCGTCTTCATCGGCCCGCCTCCTGTAGGGCCGCAGCATTCGGATAGAAAATCTACGGTTTCACCGATAGGTTATTGCCCGAATGCTTCGCCCCTACTTTTTCAGCAGACCCTAATTAAACATATACCAGAAATTAACGTAACGATGAATTGCCACCAGAATCTAAACTAACGCGACAGCGTTTCCTTATTGGGAAAGGCTTGATTCTTAAGGTATGTATGAGCTTGACATATTTAAGCGGTAAGTCTTATACTAAAAAAATAACACAGATGGGGTCAGGCTGATGTTAAATGTTTTAAAAGTGAGAATATACCCAAACAAAGAACAAGAACTAGCCTTAACTAAAAACTTTGGTTGCGTTCGTTTTGTTGGGAATTACTACTTAAATAAAACTAACAATCAGTACCTAGAGACGGGGAAAGGAATGACCTACTGTCCCATGGCAAAAGACCTTACCCAACTCAAGAAACAACCTAATTTTGAATGGTTAGCTGAGGCTACTGCCGCCACCTTGCAGCAATCATTGAAAAACTTAGAATCTGCTTTTAAGAACTTCTTCTCAAAAAGAACAAAATTCCCTAAGTTTAAAAGTAGGCACAAAAAACAATCAATCCGTTATCCTGAAAGTTGTTCAATTAGAAATAAGGGAATTAAGCTACCTAAATTAGGAGTTGTAAAAGCTAAGATTTCTCAAGTGATAAACGGCCAGATTAAATCCGTAACTGTTTCTCAAACCAGTACAGATAAATATTTTGCTGCCATCTTGTTTGAGATGGATGACTCAACAACCATTGAAAAACTAAAAATATCAGGGATAGACCTAGGTTTATCTTCTTTGGTTACGGTTTTTGATGGTGAAACAACCTACAAGGTTGACCCAATCAAACCTACCAGAAAATATGCTAAACGTTTAAAGCGGAGACAACAAGCATTGTCTCGTAAAGTCAAGGGGTCTAATAATCGCCAAAAAGCCATTAAGGAGGTAGCCAAGGTTCACGAAAAGATAGCAAATACTAGACAAGATTTTCTTCATAAACTCTCCAGAAAGTTGTGCGATAAAAACCAAATCGTTGTAGCCGAGAATCTGAATATTACAGGGTTAGCAAGGACTAAATTAGCTGACAGGGGGACAAGCCAGCTGAAAAGCTTATGTAGCATGGAATACAGACACAGACTCCCAAAAAAGATAAGTCATATTTACCATATATGACCTAAATAACGAAAATGATAAGTGAACTATACCAGAAAGTGTTAGAA
>NZ_JADBUE010000346.1:0-3454 GCF_020245805.1 Microcystis sp. M179S2
AATGTTCCAAAAAAATATAGAAGAGTTAATGCAAATTAGCCGCTATCGGTTGAAGGATTACATCAAAGGACAAAGAGCGATATCGCTTGCCCTATCTACCTTCTAGCTCGCTTGTCCCCCTCTCAGCATAAAGGGTGTCTTTTTCCTTGATCTTTCCGAAAGTCCTTGACTTGTTTCAGTTTTTCTATTAAGCTCAACATATGTTTTAAAAGTTGCCGGTCACTTATCATTTTACCTGATAGTGATCGCTTTTACTTTTGATATTCTGATGGGAGAATGAAACAGCCCTAGGGGGTTGGGGGGGCCACACCCTGCCACCACCGAAAAACTTTTTGCCGCAAACCCTAAATATAACTTAACTCAGTAAAAAAGACTTATTCGGATGGACAAGAAAGCCTTTTTTCAGCGCTTCTCGTCCTAATAACATCCGAAAACCCATGACATCGCGATTAGTTAAAGTTAATTCGATCGCCCATTGACGACCACCAAGCAATACACTTGTTCTAATAACAGGACGTAGTTGACTTTGACCCCCAGAATTTTTTACCTGTCGCCATTCGAGGATTTCTGCGGTGGTGGTGACAGTGTGGTGACTATCTTTTTGGTAGGGATGAACTTGAAAGCGCAGCCAATTGCGATCGCCATCCAGAAAAGGGTGGAGATGAAAAGCGTGTAGGGCCGAGGAGCGAGCGCCTGTATCAATCTTGGCCTTTATTTTGGTAATGCCTAAATCAGGTAAATCCAGCCATTCTCGCCAACCGATGATGATTTTATCGGGTTTCATCCGTCTATTTAGTTTTTTCTTCTTCGATTTCCCGCTGCATTTGGGCGATTTCTTCGGGAGTCATCGCTTCCAGGCGTTTTTTAAAGACGGCATCTTCGTAATCCTTGCGCTGTTTGCCGTAGGTCATATTATCGGTGGCAACTCGAAACAGATAGGTAAAAATCCAACCGATGACACCACCTACCAACACCGCTTGACTCCAAATTCCCGCCGAAGCACTATCTAAACCGGTTTTTTGTAGGATAATGTAGAGGATGCCGCCCATAGCAAACATCCCTATACCAATCCCGATGACATCGATGCGTCTCATGGGTTTTTTTGGTTGATAACTTAAGCTTTTAGGGTACGACGTTGGGGACGGAAGTTAAGGAAAGGACTTAACAACAGCATCCCGGGGAAGAAAAAGCTCATCAGAAAGTACATAAACCCTCTTTCCCAAGAAGAAGCCACATACCAGCGCGTATTGAGGTAGTAGTAGATAACGGCGGGAATGACGAGCAAATACAAGACACTGAGAGATAGGTAGATCAGGGCGATGATAATGGTTTCTTGCGTCAGAATTGATTGCATAAGGATTGATTTTTCTCAATGGCTGTCGGTGAACGGCAATTCACCTGCTGATTATTTTACCCCCTCTTTCCCCCTTTGCGGCGATCGAATTGGCGGGCTAAAATAATTGTTGAAAATACTCTTGCCAATTAAATTATTTGTGATATGATAAAAAATTGTCGGTTAAATAACGGGGGCGTGGCGGAATGGTAGACGCTACGGACTTAAAATCCGTTGAGCCTTATAAGCTCGTGAGAGTTCGAGTCTCTCTGCCCCCATCGATCGAAAGTCCATATTTAAACTGAGTATTGGGTATTTTAGTACAAATGTCCAAACTGCCTTTCCTTGTCCCCAGAAAAAACTTTTTCAGCTAGCCCTATCTAAAATATCCAATAATTCTAGGGGATGATGAATGAGATGATCGGGGTTAAATTGAGTGAGAATTTGAGGGGAATTAAAGCCCCAAGCGACTGCCACCACTTGCACTCGACTTTTTTGGGCAGCAGTAATATCTCTAGTTTCATCGCCGACATAAATCATTTCATCGGGACAGAATTTATTTTGTCGGATCAGGCGATCAAGAATTTTGTGTTTGCCGAATAAAGGCGTTCCCGAACAGATAAAATCAAATAAATTTAAGAGTTGATTATTTGCTAAAAATATGGTGACATTTTCTTTAGTATTAGAAGTTATGATTCCTAATCTATAGCCTCTTTCTTTAAGAGTGGCGAGGCAGTGATGCCAGCCATGGAAAGGTTTCAGACATTCAATTTGTTTATTTAATTCCCGTTTAACTCGATAGAGTAAAAAAGGGATTTTAACGGGGGAAACTTGGGATTGTTTAATAATTTCTTGGGAACTAAGGTTTTTTAGTCTGGCCAAATCTTCCTCATTGACGGGTTGATAACCAAAATTTTTAGCCAAACGATTGACAATCTCCACGAAAGTATCGTGGGTATCGGCGATAGTACCATCAAAATCGAACACGACCACTTTAATTGTCATCTTGTGCGGGGTGAGGGGAATGAGCTAAATTAGCTTGGGCATTACGTCGCCACTGCTGGGGTTTAATTCGACGCAGGGCTGACGAGATGAAACGACGATCCCACTCCTCTATAGTTAGATTAGCTAATTCCTCCAACCTTGGCGAGAGGTTTTCGGGACGAGGTTGAAAATCCTCCACGTCGGTAACTTGGGCAAAACGTTGATTCCAAGGACAGACATCTTGACAGATATCGCAGCCAGCTACCCAACCTTGTAAATTCTCGGCAATTTCTGTAGGCAAAGTTACAGCACGATTTTCGATGGTATGATATGCAATACAGCGATTAGCATCCACCACAGAGGGACTAACTATTGCTTGGGTCGGACAAGCGCTTAAACAACGGCTACAGGTGCCACAATGGGCGCTATGGGGTCGATCGGGTTCTAAAGGTAAATTAGTTAATATTTCGGCTAAAAAAACCCAACTGCCGTAATTACGGGTAATTAAGTTACCATTCTTGGCAATCCAGCCGATCCCTGCTCTTTGCGCCCAAACTTTATCCTGTACCGGTCCTGTATCCACATAGTAACGGGTTTGAATTTGCTCCCCCTGACTTTCTAACCATTGACTGAGGGCTTTTAATTTTTTACTTAATACTTTGTGATAATCCCGTCCCCAAGCATAACGGGAAATTTTGCCATGGTTTTGCTCTTGACTGTGTTGCTGGGGGGTGTAGTAGTTAAGGGCGAGACCAATTAGCGATCGCGCTTCTGGCCAAAGAGTTTTGATATCCTGTCGTTTCGGGTTAGTCATCCAATCCATATCAGCGTGATAACCCCGCTCTAACCAGCTTTTTAGATGGGATACCGCCGAGTCTTGGCTGTCCACAGAGGCAATACCGACCCCATGGAAGCCCAACTCTAGCGCTTTTTCTTTGATTTGTGTTTCTGTCACCATAGAAATATCTTAGGGCTTGCTGAATAAATCTAAAAACTTTGTTGGATAAGACTTTTAGACTTTTTTTCCCTCAAAAAGTGCCAGCCATTGCGGGGATCGGGGGCAAAATTCAGGTACTTTTTCCCTGAAAATTAGGCAACTGACTACCTCAAAATCGGTAAAACCCCACACCCCACACC
>NZ_JADBUE010000347.1:0-23238 GCF_020245805.1 Microcystis sp. M179S2
AGGGCTTGCGGTGTCAGTCTGTGGAGCGACTATAAGACCAGAACAGAGTAAATCTGTTAAGGCAGGTGCGGAACCCCGCAAGGGAAAGAAGCAGAAACCTAAATCGTGAGGTTTGGGAATCACCGTCCGTTCACGGCGGTGAGGATGTCAACGGACAAAGAAACGATCTTTTCCGCTGCCCCTGTTTATGAGGAGTTAACCGACCCCGGCGATTGGGAACAGTTAAAACGGCAACTAGACCAGAATCAAGACCTGATCGCCTCCTCGCAAGTCGATACTTCTTTTCCTTCCGTCCTCGATCCTTGGTCCTAGTCGGGTAAAATGCTGGGGAAAAGAATTAAAATTTAACCTGGGCAATATTTGAGGACTAAAAAGGAATGACCACAGAATTAGAAACCAAAAAAGTTACTCCTACTCGCTGTTTGGTTGGTGCGGCAATTTCGGCAGCATTGGGGACAATTCTCTATTATCTCACAGCAGCGATCGGTCATTCTTTTTACTCAAAACCAATGGTTGCTCACAGTCCGATCGCCTTGAGAATTGGCAGCGCTGTCCGCACTTTAGTTTTTGGTTTAGCTTCTCTAGGAACCTTTATTTTTGCTTTTGTCACCATTGGTTTAATTCTTTTGGCTATCCAATTACTGCTTAAACGCCCTCAACAAACATAAATTATGAATTATGAATTGGAAGTGGGAAAGTGGGAAAGTGGGGAGCTTTTTAGTGATCAGTAAACAGTAAACAGTGAACTGATAACTGATAACTGATTAACGGACATTTTGAGCGGTAAAATCTTCGATGAGTTGTTCTAAAGCGGCCGAGGAGGCGCGGGTAATCAGAAAACATCTAAACTCCTGGCCTTGACTGAGATATTGGGAATAGGCCGCCTGTAAAAAAGGTTTATAGCCGGGGTTTTTACGAATATACACCTCAAAAAAGGCCAAAGATAGGGAATGGGCGTAACTATCGATCACATAGGGTGCGGGCAGGGTAAGATCGGCTACGGATTCGATCGCTTCGTTAATTCCCGCATCTAGTACCGAAAAATCGACGTGAGCTTGACCTTCAATCAGAGCTAAATATTTATTTTCGGTGTTGAGCAGGGGAAAAGAGCGCACCTGTTCAAAAATAGCGGGGGTAGCGGGATCGTAGGTTCCTGCCGCTACAAAACTGGGAATTTCGATCTTAGCTAGTCCTTTAGCCCCGAAAATACTCCAATTAAACGGATTAACCGCAAAAATCGCTTTGATTCTCGGATCGCGAAAGTTGTATTCTTCTCGGGGTAAATCCAAAGCACGACACTGGAGCAAGAGGGAGACATTGAGAAAAGCTAATCTTCTTTGGCAGTCCCGTTGTAAATTCTCGAAATCGATCGTCGCTCCACCCACGGCTAAGGCTGTATAACCGCCGAAGGAATGTCCACCAACTCCCACATTATCTACATCTAATTGCCCCTGAAATTCCCCCGCGTTGCGTCTTTGCAATTCATCGATCACAAAAGATATGTCCAATGGACGATTGACAAATTCGTTGCTATCAAAAACCATCCCCGATAAACCAGCGAGCAGATTCTGCACCTGTAGGGTATCGCTGCCGGGGTGTTGGGGTATGGCGACGAGATAACCGTAACTAGCCCAATGTTCCGCTTGTCGGAGAAAATCTTCGGGACGAGAAGCTAAACCGTGGGAAAAGACAATAACGGGGGTTTTCTGGGTTAATTGCCCCTTGGGTTTCACAATGATTAGATAAAGTTCCCTCTGACGACGGCTATCGGTTAAATCCAGCCGCATTTGTTCTACTTGTCGCGGTCCCGGTTGTCGGGGGTCGGTCATGGCGGTAAAATTAATTTCACCAGCCTTTTTAGCTTCTTCT
This sequence comes from Microcystis sp. M179S2, assembly GCF_020245805.1. Taxonomy (NCBI): domain Bacteria; kingdom Bacillati; phylum Cyanobacteriota; class Cyanophyceae; order Chroococcales; family Microcystaceae; genus Microcystis; species Microcystis sp. M179S2. The sequence goes on from NZ_JADBUE010000347.1 coordinate 1,870, forward strand.
AAGGATAATTGCGCCACCTTTTCCGTGAATACTGTGGTCGCTTTCAGGACGATATCGATCGCCCTAGCTAATCTTTGCACTCTTGTCACATCAATCTGCATATTAGTGGGCAGATTACGCAGCAGATTAAGAATAGTTACCCCTCCCGGTTCAAAAGCTGATTTAATTAGGGCAGAACGCAGAGCGAATTTACCATTAATACCCCCTTGAATGGTGATCAGTTCCCCTAAAAGGTTGAGGACATCTTCCCCCATTCTGGTGTTAAAAAAGCGCGAGATCAGGACGGGATTAATTTCTTTACTTGTGGTTAAAGCTTGGCGAAATTCTCTTTGTTGTTCGGGGGTGGTATTACCTAAATATTGTCTTAGATTAGCGTCAATTCTGCCAGTCTCGACAAACTTTTCTAGGGAACTAATTTCTAGGGTACGACTAAAGGGCGGTAAGATAAAAGTGATTCTCTCGGCCGAGAGGACAGGAAAGCTAGTCAGTATCGTTCCCAAGCAACCAAGAGCGATCAAGCGACCAATTTTAGCTAATTGCAACAAGTTTTTCGGCTCCTTTTCTTTCTGCGATCCTATTCCCTCTGGATTATAACAGTAACCTTTCAGTTTTTAACCGTTTTCTTGCTTGACTATCAACAAAAATTATCAATTTGCCACGGTCGATAATCTTGACCTAGAATAAGTGGGTGGGTGGAATTAAATATAAGATGAACGTAGGTTGGGTTGAAGCATGAAACCCAACGCCCGATTATGTTACGCTACCGCTAACCCATCCTACAAATAATTGTGCCTACCTACTTATCAATTTACCTCGATCGATAATCTTGACCTAGAATAATAGGCAACAAGTCTCGAAAATTTCCATCTTGCCGATTTCAAGCTACCTAACCGCTCACTGCTCATGATTTCAGGGTAAAAATGCCAAAGTTGCCACTACTTTCACCCCAAATTCTTCCTCAAAAACAGGTTTTTTATAGTCTAAACTCCACAATTCTAAAGCACAATCATCTTCAGCATTATTGGGAAAAAGATGCAGATGTAGGGTTCTATATTCAGGATCATACTTACATTCAATCTTTTTAATCGCTCCTATTTGTCGCCGATCTAAAGCCACAGCCAAGCGCAGTATAGCACTTAAATGTCTGACCATATACTGATAGTATTCAGTTAATTTCATAAAATCATCGTGCCTTTTCTTCGGCTTACTTTTGCGATGATAACGAGCGATATTAGCGATCACTTCTAACTCTATTTCCGTATAGCCCAACAGTTCACCATTACGAATTAAATAATAGGAATGTTTATGATGGGCAGCATGACTAACATATAAACCACTATTATGCAGTATAGCCGCCGCCCATAATAAATCTTTAGCCTCCTGATTCCAAGAATGTAATTGTGCTTGGGTTTGCTCGAACAAAGACAGGGAAAATGCCGCTATTCTCTCAGCAGATTCTAAATTAACTTGATACTTTTTCGCTATTTTCAAGACACTGCGCTGACGGATTTCACTCTGATAAAGTAACCGATTATCAATTAAACCGTGCGTCAGCATCCAATCGACGATTACCCCTTCTCGCAAGGCCCTTTCACAGAGAACTAACTTATCAACATCTAACATGGTCATCGCTTCCAAAAGCACGATCGAACCGGCTAGAATTATCTCGGCCCGTTTATCGGACATCCCCAGAATTGCCAGTCTTTGGTGATAGTCCAAAGTGGCGAAACGTTTGACCAATTCTTTGACATCTTTGCGGGTTAATTGATAGCCATTTAAAGGATTGGGAATTAACCCCAATTTCTCCAAAGCATGGATAGTCATCAAAGTTTCGATCGTCCCAGAAGTTCCCACTAAGCGCGGCACTTCTCCCAGCTGTAAATGATGTTTAATTTCCTCTACTGCCCGCTCTAACATTCCGCGGGTGTATGCTCTTAAATAGGCCAATTCTGTGGTACTAATGGGATCGGTGGTGATCAAATCTTGGGTCAAACGCACCGCGCCGATTTTGGTACTACTAAGAAAGCGAATTTCTTGACTATCAGCTAAGATTAATTCTGTGGAACCACCACCGATATCGATAATAATATGGGCTTGATTTTGGAAATCCATTCCCGAGACGACACCGAGATAAATCCGGCGCGCTTCCTCCTGTCCGGAGATGAGATTTACAGAAATACCGACTTCTTTCTCGATTAAAGCCAAAAATTCGTCGCCGTTGGTCGCTTCCCGGGTGGCGCTAGTGGCAACGGCAATAATCTGATCCGCCTGGAGACTAATAGCCAGATCGTGACAGCGTTTTAAAGCAGCGATCGCTCTTTCCATGGCCGCTAGGGTTAATTTACCGGTTTTCCTATCTCGATCGCCCAGACGGACTGTATCCTTTTCTCTGGCAATAATCGTAAAAGCGGGTAAAGACGGTTCAATTGCCACTACTACCATGTGAACCGAATTCGTACCAATATCGATCGCCGCTAGGATTTGGACATCGGAGGCTTTTGCCTGGGGCGCTAGTCCCCGATTGGGTATAACTTGATTAGAAATATTCACCATCGCTTATCAGTGATCAGTTACCAGTCGGGGGATAGGTGTTAAGGCTGGTCTTATTATCCCTCTAATTGCCCGCCTCGGCGCCGCAATTTTAGCTTTGTATAGCAGTTATCTTATTCGTCAATATACAATTTTCGCTGCTCCAGGGCCAATTGCCGGAATTCCCCCTCCCCAAATTCTCCCTCCCTGGGACGGCGCTCTTGATCGCACTCGACTAAATAGATATAATCACAATCAACCCCTTCTAAATTAGTATTTTCGGCGATTTTCCAAGCTTCGATACAAGCACCCGTCAGGGTGGCTCCCTGTAAATTGGCTCTCATCACGTTACTATGGGCTAAATTTGCCCCTTCTAGATTAGCGTAGGCTAAATTTGCCTCGCTGAAATTTGCCCTAGTCAGGTTGGCATTTTTGAAGTTAAACCCGTAAAGATTCAGTCCGCGAAAATTATGGCCAATATAAGCTTTATTTTCCCCTTGACCAGTAACCAGAAGATTTCTCATCGCAACTTCGTCCAGAATTGTCTTTTCCCAGCGCGCTCGCTCGATGCCCGATACCAGATAAAATCGAGTTCTAGTTAAATCTTTTGCCCTTAAATCAGTGGCTTTTAACTGCGCTCCCGTGAAATCGGCTTCTTGGAGATTTGCCCCGCAAAAATTTGTACCTTTACTGGCTAAAAAAGCAATTGCCATGGATTTCGTGACCGTTGCTCTCGATTCTTCTAGGGATAACCAAGCCAGATAAGCGGTGAATAAAGTACCACAAACCCCAACAATCAAAGCTATAGAAAAAGTTCCATTCATCACAGCTATTCCAGCTAATGCTCCCTGAAAAACTAATATAATTCCTGTCAATAAAGTTAAAGTTAAGCTGATAAAAATTGCTAGGGTAAAACTTATTGCTTGACCAGAAATCAAGGATAAAACTAAGGGCAATCCCCCCACTCGCTGACGATAAAATATTCCGTAAATTAGAGATAAAATCGTGATTATACCCGCACCAATAATTTTAAATTTGGTTACATCTGTCACCAGCATTAAAGCTAGATAATAACCAGCTAATCCCCACATATATCCGCAGACAGCCGCTATTAACCAAGAAATTAAAATTAATTGTAGCCGACCGCGCTTTAGTAATCCTGCCCTAGCCTCGGTAAATTTAGTTCCCTCTAAAATAGCCCCTTGAAAATTAGTACCACGCAGATCTGCTTGACTAAAATTCGCCCCCGATAAATTCTTTCCTTGAAAACACTTTCCTTTTAATTTTACTCCCGTAAAATTGCGTTTCCCTTTGGCATATAAATCCAGTACCTCACTTGCTCTCATAGAAATTAAAGAGTTCTGTTTTTGGCTTGATTGATTAATGTAATTCATAACAACTAAGTAAGTAAGTGGTTATAATTAAATTGAAGATAGATTTTGTCTTTGATCCTCCCTGCCCCCCTTAATCCTAGGGCCGATTCATAGTAGGGTTGATTCATGAATCAACCCTACCCTTCTATCCCTTATAGGGATCTTTCTTAACAATTTTTTCATTAAGCACTCCAACTCTTATCCTGACTTGATTTCAGTTTTTTCTTTGTCAGTAAGGGTGTCAACAAGGAATATTACAAATTGTTAACCGAGTCTTGAAAGCGTTGTGCTACAAAGGTTTGAAATGTTAAGAAAGATGTGACTAATGGACAGCCTTGATAAGGGGGGTGTCTGATAATTTTTAACGCCTACCTACTTATTATCTTTTTAAAATTGGCTTTGGTTATTTGTTGGCAATTTATACTAAATCGGTTTTGAATAGTGCGATGAACTCCCAAGTTATGGATTGTTTCTCCCCGCTCCCCCGCCATCCTATCCCTTGTAAACAGGATTTAGTATAATACAGATTTAACTGGACAGACCCCTGGGGATGAGGGACTTTTTTAGGGGCAATCCACGGCAAAAACAGCCCCTAAAACTGATTATTGACCCGGACTTGGTGTTTCTATCGGGGACTCTGGGGAAAGGGGAGTCGATTCAACTATTGGCGGTGGGGCCGGAGGTTGGAGAATATTGCGCCAGCCTTGCATTTGGGAGCGAGCCGAACTGTAAGCGGTACTTTCCGGGGATACGGATTCAGCAAGGCGAATAGCTTCCAGATAACGACCATTATTAGCTAGGTCCGTGGCTAAAGACAAAAGCTGATAACTCCAACGTTCCAGCAATTCAGTCCGTTGCACACCCGCATCGGTTTTAGTGGAAATATTGGTAACTAAAGCAATCGCCCGGGTTAAACCTTCTGCGGTTCCCATCGCCGCTAATTGATTAGCCTGTTGGAGATTTTGACGGGCCCGCAACTCTCGGCGCCAACGACGGATATTTTGGGAAGCTTCCGAGGAAAGAGTGCGACCGGGGGGAATTTGATTGGCAGTTTCGATCGCTGTGCTATAGTCTTTGAGATTGGCCAAAGCTTGAGCCTGATCTAAAATGGGTTGATCCTCCATGCGTTCAATCCGCACTTGCCAGTCGCCAATTTCCCGTTGGGCATCTCGGTATAAGGCCCGATTCTTAGCGATTGCCCGCGCCTGAATAATAGCGTTACTGAGGGAATTAATATCGCCGGGGAGAGCAATTTCCCGCGCGCGTTCTAAAATCGGCCGGTCTTCTATGACTTGTATTTGACGATTCCAAGAGCCAATTTCCTGCTGTGCTTGCGACCAGAGGGGATTATTACGGGGAACCTCGCCCGCTTTCGCGATAGCGGCGCTATACTGCTCGATCGTACCTGCTTGTGCTAAATCTCTAGCCTCGGACAGTATTCTTAGATCCTGTACCTGTAACTGCCAGCGCTCCCTCATAGCTAGGGCCGTTTGATGGAGAGGTCGAGAAGCGTCGATTTGTTCTAGTCCCAGTATGCCAGCTTCCAATCCCTCCACCGTGCCGACTTCCGCATCTAAGGCCGCTGCGGACAAGAGGGACCAATCGGTGACATCTTCTTTAATTTTGAGGTCTTTGGGGGTTTGGTTAGCCAAATCCCGGAGAGATTGCCATTGCTTCCGCTCAATTAATCTTTCGGCGTATTCTTGCAGTTTATCCTCGGTTTTCCCGATTAATTTTTCTGCCTCCTGATAGGCATAACTGCTGGCTTGAATTTTTCTAGCTTCTTCGATGACTTTGAACCAATTGTCGAGACCGCCCCGGGCAAAGAGATTAAAGGCATTATCTAATTTACTGCTATCTTCCCGGGCGACGGTAATTTTAGCGAGCGCTTCATTATATTTAACCGTTGCCCAGTATTCGTTATTTAAGTTCAATAAATCCACCGCTAGACGGAAAGATTGATTCCAGTTGGAAGCGCGGAGATTTTCCTCTAGTTTGCTTAAGATATCGTTGCCTTCCGTCCAAGTTCCTTGCCACTTAGCGATTCTTTCTTCAATAATTGCCGCTACTGCCATATTATTGGGGATTTGACGAGCTTTAGTGATCGCTTGCTGTAAATTTCCCGCTTGATAGTCTTTTTCAGCCAAATTCAGGATATCTCGCGCCCATTCTTCCACCTGTTGATTAACTTGCGATCGCAAGGGATGGTCATCGGGTAAAGCTTCCACTAGGGCAATTGCTGCGAGTAAACCCTCCACGGTGCGACTATCGGCGGAAAGTTGAGCGCAGTAGAGACGCAGGGAGGCAGAAGCAATAGGCCAGAAGATTTTTGGGCAATTGGGCGACTTCTGCATATTTAATAACTGCCAAGTGGCGAGAAAGCCAACACCGCCAAAGACGACGACAAATAAAGCCGCCCAAACTTTCCAAGTGAAACGATGCTGGTATCGGTACCAAAAGAGAAAAAGAAAAGATTTAGTTTTCTCTGGCCAACGAGTCAGGGAGTCAATCGATTCTCGTTTGACTAGATTTTTGGTTAATTCTTTTCCTTTAAACATTCACGACTCCCTGACGGATATTTTAGATAGATTTTACCTTAATGGCGCTCATTGCCCAACTTCTCAGCAAGATTCAGCTTGTAGAGACTCGACTAATTCGATTAATTGCGTCTCGTTGGCATTGTACACTTCCCGACAAAACTCACAGATGGCTTCCGCTTGTTTATCCTTTTCGATGATGTCTTTTAATTCATCGACCCCGAGGAATTTTAAAGCTCCTAAGGCCCGTTCAAAAGAACAATCACAATCAAAACGCAGCATCTGCACAGCCGGAAAAATTTCTAGACCCATATCTCCGAGAAGTTCCTGAAAAATATCTTCTAGTCCTTTTCCTGCCCGTAAAAGAGGCGTAAATCCCGTTAATTTTCGCAATCTCGACTCTAAACGAGCCACCAAGACCTCATCCCGGGACGCTTCTTTAGAGAGAACTTGTAATAAAATTCCCCCGGCTGCCGTCACTCCTGTGGTCGTACCGACAAAAACCCCCACTTGCAAAGCGGAGGGAATTTGTTCCGATTGGTCCAGGTAGTAGGCGATATCTTCCCCCACTTCCCCAGAAACTATCTCGACGATGCTTTCTTGAAGTTCATTTCTCCCCTCGCCTTTTTCTTCCCGTAAGACTCGCACATAACCCTTGTCACCCACGGCGCGACCCACATCTAATTTACCCTGAGCATTGGGGAGTAATTCCACCTGGGGATAGTCCACATAACCCCGCACCGTGCCATCGAGTCCCGCATCAACTAAAACACCGCCTAGGGGACCATCGCCTTTAATGCGAATATTGACCCTAGAACCGGGTTTTTTTAAACTGGAAGCCAAGAGTAAAGCCGATGCCATCGTGCGACCGAGAGCGGCAGTGGCTACGTTAGATAATTTATGTCTTTGGCGGGCTTCTTCCGTTAAACGAGTGGTAATCACTCCTACTACTCTAATTCCGCCATCGGCGGCCGTGGCGCGGATTAATTTATCTGCCATACTACTTACTGTTATCCTTGGAAAACGCTGTCCCGATTTTTAGTTATTCTTTAACTAACTTAACAAAAATTATCAGACAACAATATGTTCGGCAATTTTCAACAAAGTCAGCTGCGTATCGAAATCTCGGCCAGTGAACAGGCTATCCGGGATAGTTTGCTCAAAACTGCTCATCTCCGTCAATGGCTGTGGCCGCAAATGCTCTCGCCCAATCTACCCGATAAATTAGAGGAAGGCTTGACTTTTACCTCTTGGTTAGGTTTAATTCCCATACAACATCAGGTTTTATTGGCCAATGACCAGTGTTTACGCTTGCTTTTGAGTCAAGGTATCGATGGCTATCACGAATGGTATTGGGGCGATGGTTGGTTACAATCGCGGTTAGAAGGCATTTCTCTCCTTCCCCTCAATCTCGGTCAAACTCTCAGTTTGTTGAAATTACGACTATTTTTGAGCAATCAAAAGTTAGAAGTGAAGGATTTAGGAGTGGCTAGTAGGTAAATCGCACTTTAAAAACCCAATTATGGATTGTCTCTCCCCGCTGCTCACTCTCCTACACCGGGAGAGTGGCTGCACTATGCCAGTCCGAGACCAATGACAGGATAAGAACGGGGGTCTTCACCCGACATTTGAGATAAAATCGATCTAGTTAAAAATTTAATTCCGAAACTATGTTCGACGCACTGGCCGACCGCTTAGAAGACGCATGGAAAAAATTACGAGGTCAAGATAAAATCTCCTCGGCCAATATACAAGAAACCCTCAAAGAAGTCCGGCGGGCTTTATTAGAAGCAGATGTTAACCTACAGGTGGTCAAGGGATTTATTGCTGAGGTCGAGAAACAAGCCCTCGGCGCTGAAGTGATTTCCGGAGTCAATCCCGGTCAGCAATTTATCAAAATTGTCTATGATGAATTAGTTAAAATTATGGGGGAAAGTAACGTTCCCCTAGCCCAGGCCGATAAACCCCCCACCGTAATTTTAATGGCCGGGTTGCAAGGGACGGGAAAAACCACCGCCACCGCCAAATTAGCCCTATATCTCCGCAAACAGTCCAAAAGCTGCCTGATGGTGGCCACCGATGTTTACCGTCCGGCGGCCATTGACCAATTAATCACCCTCGGTAAACAGATAAATGTTCCCGTCTTCGAGATGGGTTCTCAGGCTAATCCCGTCGATATCGCCCGTCAAGGTGTGGAAAAAGCCAAAGAATTGGGCGTAGATACGGTTATCATCGACACCGCCGGTCGTTTGCAGATAGATACCCAGATGATGGGCGAACTAGCACAAATCAAGAAAATTGTCAAGCCCGACGACACTTTATTAGTGGTGGATGCGATGACCGGTCAGGAAGCGGCCAATCTCACCAACACTTTTCACCAACAAATTGGCATCACGGGGGCAATTCTCACCAAACTTGATGGCGATACTCGCGGTGGTGCGGCCTTATCAGTGCGGCAAATATCGGGACAACCGATTAAATTTGTTGGGGTTGGCGAAAAAGTAGAAGCTTTAGAGCCATTTTATCCCGATCGCCTTGCCAGTCGCATCCTCAATATGGGTGATGTCCTGACCCTAGTGGAAAAAGCTCAGGAACAGTTAGACCTAGAAGACGCGGCCAAAATGCAGGCCAAGATTTTAGAGGCTAAGTTTGATTTTAATGACTTCCTCAAACAGATGCGGCTGTTAAAAAATATGGGTTCCCTGGGGGGAGTCTTAAAGTTAATCCCCGGTCTAGGCAAACTGAGCGGGACAGACATCGAAAAGGGCGAAAAAGAGTTAAAACGCACGGAAGCGATGATTAATTCCATGACCACGGAGGAACGCGCTAACCCCGATTTATTGGCTAAGTCTCCTAATCGTCGTCGTCGCATTGCCAAAGGTTCGGGACATCCAGAAACGGAAGTTACCAAACTAATTACTAATTTCACCAGAATGCGATCGATGATGCAACAGATGGGACGGGGACAAATGCCCGCTATGCCTGGGATGCCCGGGATGGGTGGCGGAATGTTTGGGGGTGGCAATCAACCGGGGTTCCGCGGTCAAGGTGGCAGCCCGAAAAAACCAAAGAAAATCAAGAAAAAGAAAGGTTTTGGCGATTTATAGAGGCTAAAAATGTTGAAATCCAGAGCTTAAACTGAGGTTTCTACCATCGGCTAATTTTATCTCTCTCCCGGGGACAATTTGACCGATTATCGCCCCCTCTTCCCCCACTTTCTCCAACAATTCTCTGGCACTGTCCGGAGGCAAACACAAAACTAACTCAAAGTCTTCACCGCCGTATAAAGCCCATTCTAGAGCTTTTTCGGCTCCTACATATTCTTTCAGGGTTGGATGCAGGGGAATCCTCTCGATTTCAGCACCAACCCCACTACAGCGACAAATTTGCATGATGGCATCTGCTAACCCGTCACTGCTATCCATGCCCGCGATGGGAAATTGCTTGACAATTTTTTGTAAATGTGGTATGCAATCAAGTCTCGGTCGCGGCCGTTGATGAGCTTGGATTAATCGCTTTTTTTGGGCGGAATTTAAATTCCTCCCGGTTTCAGGGTGAAAGAGTAACTCTAATCCAGCCCGCGATAAACCGTGATAACCAGTAATAACGATACTATCGCCAACTTTTGCGTTAAAACGTCTAATTTCTTCATTTTTTGCCACTTGTCCCAGGGCGGTGATGCTGATGTTAATCTCCGTGGCCCGACAGACATCGCCACCAACGATCGCCGTCTGATATACTTGCAGACAAGAGCTAAGACCCCGATAGAGTCCTTCTAGCCAATCGATGGCTAGATCGGGAGTTAAAGCCAATCCTACCGTAATTCCCAGGGGTTCTGCCCCCATAGCCGCTAAATCGGATAAATTAGCCGCCGCCGCTCGCCAGCCCACATCTTCCGGAGAGGTAGTAAGATCGCTAAAGTGGACGTTATTAACTAAAACATCAGTGGTGACGACGAGAGAATAACCCTCCTTGAGGCATAAAATCGCCCCATCATCACCGATAATCTCGGCAGGACAATATTTTTGCAGAATCGGTAGCAATCCCTGTTCACCCAAATCTTTAACGGTTAAATTCATAATTTCTGGGAATTGAACAATGCAGCTTCTAAAAAGTCTTTAGTTAGGGTTTGCTGAAAAAGTTTTTCGGTGGGGGCAGGGTGTGGGGTGTGGGGTGTGGGGTGTGGGGTTTTACCGGTTTTGAGGTGGCCAATTACCTAATTTTCAGGGAAAAAGTACCTGAATTTTCCCCCTGATCACTCCCATACCTGGTACTTTTTGATTGACAAAAAGTCTAAAAGTCTTACCCAACAAGGTTTTTAGATTTATTCAGCATACCCTAGTTAAGAGGATTGGCGCTGATTTTTTCGTAGGCGCGATCGATAATTCCCCGACCGCGCAAAAAGCCGGTATTAGCCCCCGGACAAAGATAGGAGAGGGTTTCCGGACTAAAACGGTCTAAAATAGCCTGTTGCGATCGCAATTGCCGCGGCCAGTGGAAAGTTTTCGCGGTCTGTAGGGGTCGCGGTTGACCCTTGGTGTCGGGGAGAAGATGACGACCGGTAAATAAAACCCCCCCGTGACGCTGCCAGTAGAGACAGGAGGAGCCGGGAGAATGGCCAGGAGTCCAAAAACCGCTACAAGTGGGAGATAACTGGATTTGCTGCTGAAAAACGGTAATTTGACGGTGAGGAAGCAGATAAGCTTCCTGTTCCTGTAGAATAATCTCACAATCAAGTAAACTTTGCAGAGAATCGCTCTGTTTCCCCTGACCCCCGCGATGGGTAAAAAATAGGTAACGGACCCCTTTTTCGAGGAGAAAATCCCGCTCGCTCTCCTCACAGCTAGGACAATCCACCAGAATATTACCAGTATTTTCTACAATAAGATAAGAGGTTCCCCCTAGGGTTTCCCGATTAGGCGAGAAAGCGTATAAACCTTCTAGAATTAATCGAGGGGGTTTTGTGGTTTTGCTAACCTCTAAAGGAGACGATTCGGTTTCCGATCGCATGGTTTGCCTATCCAAATCACAATCAATGCGGTTTACAATTTAGCACGATCGATGACCGGGCTGGCTGAAATTAGCCGCCTTTTACTCAAGAGAAAAGAGCCGATATGGAAATGTGGTTGTTATTAGGGATTCTGGGCGGTTTCACCTATTTTATCGTCAAGCGTAGCGTGGCCAAAATCACGACAACACCAATTTGGTTAATTTGGTTAGTCCTGATGACTCCGGCTCTTATTTGGACCGGCTGGACGTTAATCTATGGAGAGGATACCCCCATGCCGGCATTTTTGCTGGTCGGTCCTTTTGTGATCTGCCCTTTTTTGTATTGGTGGCTAGTACAAAAGGGTCGAGTTACTCCCCAAGAAAGCCCCCCATCACCACTGGAAAAAGCGAATTTAGTCCTAGAAAATATTGATAATCCTGCACCTAAAAGTGATTTAAAACCGATCACTGCTGAAGAGGAAAAATCCCTACGAGATTGTTTTCCTTGGGGGATTTATTATCTGCAAAATATCGATTATCGTCCCCAGGCAATTCTCTGTCGGGGCAAATTGCGAGCGGTTCCCGAAGAAGCTTATCAAGTGATTAAAAACAATGTGGAAAAGGTTTTTGGGGATCGCTTTTTATTGCTTTTCCAAGAAAGTTTTCAGGGACAACCTTTTTTCGCTCTTGTGGCTAATCCCTGGCAGCAAAAAACAGAAACTATAGAAACTGAAAAAGTTACTCGCCCCTTTCTTGCCCTGGGTTTATTGTTATTAACTATCTTAACTACCACAGTGGTCGGTGCGGGATTAAGTGGCATTACCACCCAACAATTAGAAAATAATTCTAGTTTATTATTGCAAGGTTTACCCTACAGTTTAGGCTTAATTGCTATTTTAGGACTGCACGAATTCAGTCATTATTTGACAGCAGTTAAATATAAAATTAAAACCACTTTGCCCTATTTTATCCCCTTTCCTTTCTTCCTCGGCACCTTCGGGGCTTTTATTCAAATGCGCTCCCCGGTTCCCACGCGTAAAGCTTTATTTGATGTGGCGGTGGCCGGTCCTTTGGGGGGTATAATTATCGCTATTCCTCTACTGTTTTGGGGGTTGTCCCTCTCGGAAATAGTTCCCCTAACTAATCAAAGCAGTTTATTAAATTTTCAGGCCTTAAATCCGCAGTTTTCTTTTCTCTTGTCTATCCTAGCTAAACTAGCCCTCGGCAGTAATTTAATCGCCGGAAAAGCGATCCATTTACATCCTTTAGCGGTAGCTGGTTATGTAGGAATTATCGTTACAGCCCTAAATTTAATGCCCGTGGGTCAATTGGATGGTGGTCATATTGTTCACGCCATGTATGGGCAGAAAACCGCCATAATTATCGGTCAATTAACTCGATTATTCATGTTTATTTTAGCCCTAGTGCAACCAGATTTTTTACTCTGGGCGATTATTCTCTTATTAATGCCAGTCAGCGATCAACCTGCTTTAAATGATGTCACCGAATTGGATAATAAACGAGATTTATTAGGTTTATTTTCCCTGGCTTTGTTATTAAGTATTTTGCTACCCCTTCCCGAAGCGGTGGCCCGTTGGTGGGGGATGTAAGCGACCGCATCAATCAACCTGAGTTCCGGGAAAATTATCGGTCAGTTAGGGGATAAAATCCCTATCTCCTACGTCAATGTGAGTTCGATGACCCTCACCCTCGATCACTTTAATCCACAAAGCTGAAGGCTGACAACTGATCACCGCTCACTGATATATGGTTCTCAAGGCTAATTCTCGCAGAAAAAAGCGAGTTTCTCTGAAAGCGAAGTTAGGCAAATCTAGGTTAAAATTGCTGGCTATTCCGCTAATTTTGGCGAGTTTAGGCTGGTTATACCACGATTTACGTCAGCAGTGGCTAAAACCGGAAGCGATTTTTGTTTTGGGAGGTCATGCCGATCGAGAACGTTTTGCGGCAAAATTGGCTAAGGAATATCCCGATCTACCGATTTGGGTGTCTTCCGGTAGTCCGCGACGATATGTGAGAAAGATTTTTAAAAAAGCGGGAATTCCCCCAGAACGTCTCCATCTCGATTACAATGCGCGAGATACTGTCACTAACTTTACTAGCCTAGCCGATCAACTGAAAGCCGAAGGTATTGATAGTGTCTATCTAGTCACTTCCGATAATCACATGAGAAGGGCGCGATTAGTGGGAGAAATTGTTTTTGGTAGTCGCGGAATTGTGATTAAACCGGTGACTGTTCCCTCCCAATCACCCCCCGAACCCCTAGAAAAGTCCCTCAGAGACGGTTTTAGGGCAATATTATGGGTAATAAGCGGTTCCACCGGGGAATTTTGGCTAGAATCCGCTTCTAGTTCCCATCTCCGATCAAAATAAAATTATCTTGACAAAATACTCACTTTATGTTAAGCAAAAACACCATTTTCGCCATCCTATTGATTTTTGTGCCTATATCGATCGCCGGTTCGCTGTTACACTGGGGCGGAACAGTTGTTTTTATCACCGCTTGTCTAGCCATTATCCCCCTAGCGGCCTATATGGGGGAAGCCACGGAAGCGATTGCGGTGGTGGTTGGGCCAAATATTGGCGGTTTGATGAATGCCACCTTTGGCAATGCCACAGAATTAATTCTCGCCTATGTCGCTTTGCGGGAAGGTTTCATTGATGTGGTAAAAGCGACGATTACTGGCTCAATTATCGGTAATTTACTCTTAGTTATGGGATTATCGATGTTTTTAGGCGGTTTACGCTTCAAAGAACAGGAATTTCAACCAATAACTGCCCGTTTAAATGCCTCGGCCATGAATTTAGCGGTGGTGGCGCTCCTTTTACCCACTGCCGTGCAATTTACCTCCACGGGAGTCGGGGAAGCAGTCCTGCAACGTCTATCCGTGGCCGTGGCAGCGGTGTTAATTTTCGTCTATGGTTTAAGTCTCTTATTTTCCATGAAAACCCACACCTATCTCTACGATGTCGGGGTTGCCGGTATCGAGGAGGAAAGCGCTGGAGAAAACCCCGCAAAACCGAAAATCTGGTTTTGGTCTTTGATTTTATTGATCGTTACCATCGCCGTGGCCGTAGAATCGGAGTTATTGGTGGCATCCCTAGAGGAGGCTACGGAACAGCTAGGTTTAACGGCGCTGTTTACCGGGGTAATTCTTTTGCCTATTATCGGTAATGCGGCCGAACACGCTACGGCTGTCACCGTCGCCCTTAAGAATAAAATGGATCTATCGGTATCTGTGGCCGTCGGTTCCAGTATGCAGATCGCCCTGTTTGTGGCTCCGGTTTTGGTTATCATGGGTTATATTATCGGTCAGCCCATGGATCTAAATTTTAATCCCTTTGAGTTAGTGGCAGTGGCTGTAGCGGTGTGGTTGGCTAATTCGATTAGTAGTGATGGGCGATCGAATTGGTTGGAAGGAATGTTACTCTTAGCTACATATACTATCCTGGCCTTGGCTTTCTTTTTTCATCCTCTCACCGCTTAGAGTTATCCCTTGCAGATATATAGACAATGACGGACGCTTTGGCTTAAGGGAGTGGTAAAACTGGCAATTTCGAGGATTTTACCGCCAGCTTTCCCTAAATTCTTCTCTAAACTCGAACTATCCTCCGACGACCACTGACCACGATAGAGAATAGCGATTCCGGTCTTTTTCACGAAAGGCAAAGCATAGTTAACACAGATATCCACATTACCTACCGCTCGCAAACAGACGATATCGTAAGCACAGTTATGTTTAAGGTTTTTCCCGACGATTTCCGCCCGACCTAAACGAGTTTTCGTGTTATTTAACTCTAATTTGTCAATAACTTCTTCAAGAAAATTAATCTTTTTTTGGGTGGAATCCAAGAGAGTCACCGACCAATGGGGATAGGCGATCGCAATTGGCAGCCCCGGAAATCCGGCCCCGGTCCCCAAATCGATGACTGATAGAGATTTTGTCAATAGATCTGGCTGGGATTTTTGTAACCAAGCTAAACCCGATAAAGAATCCCAAAGATGTTTTTCCCAAAACTCCTCCGGTTGGGTAATTCGGGTGAGATTAAAACGTTGATTACCCTCTAAAATCAAGTCATAAAGTTGTTGAAATCGCGCTTGTATGGCCCCATCGGGTTGCCATTCTAGGGTTTCTTGCCAAAGGTCAAATAATTCAGGAAGGATCATTAATTCAGTTATCAGTTATCAGTTATCAGTTATCAGTTATCAGTTATCAGTTATCAGTTATCAGTCATCAGTCATCAGTTATCAGTTATCAGTTATCAGCTATTGGGGGAGTGGGGAAATTTCAACTAATACCCCAAAACCCTAAAACCTCAACTATCTGTTTTTTCACTTTTTACTTCCCTCAAATGTCCTTGTTCAATTTTCCAGTGACGGTCAGCAATAGGCAATAATTCCCCAGCATCGTGACTAACTACTAATAAAGTCCAGTGTTGTTTGAGACTAGCGAGAAGTTTAGCCAATTGACGACGCATCGACCAATCTAAACCGGCCGTAGGTTCATCGAGAAGTAACAGATTAGGCTGCCGGATTAACTGGACAGCGAGGGATAAACGACGCTGTTGACCTCCACTCAGATTGTGGGGAGAAGTATCCAGAGGAGTATTTTCTAATCCTACCTCCTTTAAGGCCGCCGTTAGGCGATCGCTTTTAATCTCCGGATGACCGAGACGCAACTCCTCAAGGATGGTTTTACCGCAAAAATGACGTTCAGGAAACTGAAAAACGATTCCTCCTAATTGTTGCAGGTGCAGCACCGTTAATTCTTGGTCGCGCCAGTGAATTGTCCCTGCTGTTTTATCGGCAAAGCCTGCTAGAATTTCCAAAAGAGTCGTTTTTCCGGAACCACTGGGGCCGACAATCAGACCTAATTCTTGGGGGGCTAATTCGAGATTAATCCCCTGTAAAATGGGATTGAGGGCAGCGGGAGGATGATAAACCACATCTTTGAGATAAAGCATTGACAGGAAAATAACTGGAAATTAAGTCTAGAAACCCGTTTCTATTGTGACAGATTTTTTCATTCGCTCAAGGAGACTTTTAACCATGGTGCTGCGGTTAGGTTTAACGAAAAAAATGGCGATCGGTGCTTCCCTGGCTGTTATGGTAATGGTTAACTGGATTGGTCCCGGGTTAGCTGGAGATCCTTTCCGCAAAACCAATCCCCGACCGATTGGTGATAAGACCGAGGCCGCTTTTAACGCTATTTTTAAACAAGGTAACTATCTAGAGGCAAAAAAATTAATTGTTGAGGCCACAGAAAAGGAACCCCAAGAACCTTTGTCCCATGCTATGCGCGCCTCTCTTGCTTTTACCGACCAGGATTGGAACACCCTAAAAACCTACTCCGAGAAAACTAAGGCAGCGGCCAAACAAATGCAGGACAGTGACCCTTTAAGGGGAAATTTGTATCTAGCGGTGGGGAGTTTTTTAGAGGGAACCTACGTTTTTCAAACCGAAGGAGCAGTATCGGCTATCCCCAGATTACAACAGGTGTTTCAGTATTTGGAAACCGCAGAAAAGGTTAATCCTACGGATCCGGAATTGAACCTGTTAAAGGGTTATATGGATTTGATTTTAGCGGTTAATCTGCCCTTTTCTAGTCCTCAAGAGGCAATTCAACGGCTAGAAACCTATGGTAGTCCTGATTACTTGGTTGATCGAGGCATAGCTCTAGCTTACCGGGATTTAAAGCAGTATGATCAGGCTTTGCAGTTTATCGATAACGCTCTGAAAGCGACCCCCGATAATCCGGAATTAATGTATCTGAAAGGTCAAATCCTAAGAATTCAAGGCAATACGGATAAAAATACCGGCTCTTTGAAACTGGCATTAGATTACTTTAATAATGCCCTGAAAAAACAGGAACAACTCCCCGAATCGGTCAAAAAACAGTTAAATCGCGAACACCGTAAGGTACAGGAGGAGATTAAATCCCTAGAAAACACCGCTAATCGTTGAAAAAAGCCTAAAAATAGTCAATATTTGTTTTTTTTATCAGTTATCAGTTTTTGAAGGCAAAAGGCAGCCGTCAAGGGTGCATCGCAGATTTGCAGGAATACCGACAATCAGCAATTATCAGTGACTCTTAGATGATGACAAATGTATCAGCAGCTGCGTGTAAGCATCCCACCGAAAAGCTAATGCGCTCCGGGGTTTGGGGGGTTCTACCCCCCAAAAGCTGGGATTGAGTGATAAAATCGGAAGTAATGCCCGATTTTAGCCGAGAGTTTCCCCGTAAAAATCCCAATTGGTAGATTTACAAAAATGAGATGCACCCGCCGTCAAATTTGGCCAAAACAGAAAATCTCCTCTTATGGTATATAAAGTAAAGGATTATTAAGCTTCGCAGAAGTTTATTAATTAAAGTTAAAAATATATTGACAAAAAAATTGGCTTGTGGTAAGGAGCAGAATTTAGCCAAACCTCCTAGCTGATTTCTTGTCAAGGGTTCACCTAAGTGTAATTGGAGATTTCATGACGGCAACGACGGATAAATTGCATGGGGAGTTGATCACCTCGATCGAGCCAGACTTTAAACTGAAAGATATTATTAAAACCATTCCCAAAGAATATTTCCAGAAAGACCCAGTTAAAGCTTGGTTTGGAGTGATTACGAATATTTTGGCGGTCATTGCGGGTTATGCAATGCTAGTTTATTCTCCCTGGTATTTACTGCCTTTAGCTTGGATTTTCACTGGTACAGCTTTAACGGGATTTTTTGTGATCGCCCATGATTGCGGTCATCGGTCTTTTTCCAATCGACGCTGGGTTAATGATCTTGTCGGTCATATTTTCCTCTTACCGCTTATCTATCCCTTCCACTGCTGGCGTTTCCTGCACGATCGCCATCATACTAAAACTAACATGGTAACTATAGATAATGCTTGGGATCCGTGGGAATTAGAAGCTTTTAACTCGGCCAATCCCTTAGTGCGTCTCTTTTATCGCGGCATTCGCGGACGTTTCTGGTGGCTTGGTTCGATCGCCCACTGGGCTATTCTACACTTCAACATCGAACAATTCAAGGAGAACGAACGGGAAAAAGCGCGCTTTTCGATGATTGTCGTTCTAGTTTTTGGAGCTATTTTGTTCCCAACCCTCATTTTCTACACTGGTGTCTGGGGATTGGTTAAATTTTGGGTGGTACCTTGGTTTGTCTATCATTTTTGGATGAGTACCTTTACCCTTGTCCATCACACAGACCCCGATATTCAATTTTTCCATCCCGAAGAGTGGAATCAAGCTTTAGCGCAACTAGAAGGGACAGTTCACTGTAGCTATCCCCGTTGGGTAGAAATTCTCTGTCACGATATTAATGTCCATATCCCCCATCATATCTCGACGGCGATTCCTTCCTATAACCTCCGCAAAGTTCACGCTAGTCTCAAAGAAAATTGGGGCAGTCACCTGAAAGAAACCGAGTTTTCTTGGGCATTAATGCAGCGAATTGTTGATTATTGCCATATTTTCGACTCCGAAACCGCCTACAAAACCTTTAAGGAAAGCGGCGGTTAAATCAGTTATCAGTGATCAGTTATCAGTTATCAGATTTGAGTTTTAAGTGACAGTATTAAATCGAAGTTTCCTACTGTCTTTTCACTGATTACTGATAACTTACCCACTGAAAAAAGATTACCAGGAACCGCGTTTACCATTGGGCATAACTGTTAACCAATTGGTTTTTGCTAGGGCGATTTGTTCTCGAGTTACTTGGGCATCAGAGAGATTAGCCCCGCAAAGATTAGCATCTTTGAGATTAGCGTAGCGAAGATGGGCGCCGGTGAGATTAGCCCCGCGTAAATCGGCCTTTTCTAGGTCTGCATAACCGAGATAGGCATTATTTAAATTGGTGCTTTTGAGAATAGCTTGACTGAGATTAGCCCGGCCCAGATCCCCATTGGACAGATCTGCCCCTTGTAAATTAGCTCCTGTTAATTTGGATTGACAAAAATTGACGCCCAAAAGTTTGGCTTTGGCCAGATTGAGATTTGGTAATTCCTCTTGGGCGAAATTGCGCCGGCCGTCATTGTAAGCATCGAGAATCGCTTTTTCATCTAAGCGGGGTTTTTTCTTCAGTAAGGTTAGCTCTGTGCTGCTGCGGGCTTTACTTTTATTCAATACATTTGTATCAAACAGCGAAAAAGCCATCTGTCCCCCCAGCATATTATCTGGAGAGGCCTCTGGATTTTTATTTTGGGGACGAAATTTAGACTTGAGAGGGACAGAAACGGAGGAAGTGGCTATCGAACCTGAATCTTGTCGGGGGGGCTGGGAAGTAACCATTGGAGCGGCGATTAAACTTTGGGCTAGACTATCGGCATAAGCCGTCATCTCTAAAGCATCCATTACCTCTTGGGCGGATTTGTAGCGATGACGGACAGAGACTTCCAGCATTGTTTTCAGGACTTGAGCAAACTGGGGACTCACCTTGACTAATTTTTCCCAGAGTAATTCACCTGTATTAATATCAACTTCGATCGCTTTAGGAGATTTGCCCGTGAGTAGATAGAGACAGGTAGCTCCCACCGCGTAGATATCACTAGCGTAAACGGGACGCATGGCCATCTGTTCGGGGGGGGCAAAACCTTGGGTACCCACGGCAAAATTAGTGAAAGCCGTTTGAGAATCGGCATTGGCCATGACGCTATTAACTGGATTTTTGACGGCCCCGAAGTCAATCAGAACCAATTTTCGGTCTGTTTGCCGACGAATTAGGTTAGCGGGTTTGATATCCCGATGAATTACCTTTTGCTCGTGGACATATTGCAAAATCGGCAAGAGTTCACTTAAAAACTGTTCGACTCCCGCTTCGCTAAACGGTCCGCGTTTTTTAACCTCTTGGTGCAGGTTATGACCTTTAACGTATTCTTGAACTAGATAAAACTGTTGATTATCTTCAAAATAGTCCAATAATCGGGGAATCTGCGGATGAACTCCCAGTTTTGCCAAGGTTTCCGCTTCTCGAGCAAAAAGTTCCCTCGCCATGCGAAAAACATTAGCATCTTTAGAGGGAGGTTGCAGTTGTTTGACCACACAGAGGGGCTTATCTGGTAGGGACAGATCTGATGAAACAAAAGTTGCCCCAAACCCTCCTTTCCCCAAAATGCCTAGGGTTTGATAGCGGTCGTGCAGAAGAAGTTTTGAACCGCAACTCTCGCAGATTAACGCTGTCGGGGCGTTTTTTGGTTGAGTACAGTTGGGATTAAGGCAGTAGGTCATCTAGAATCACCAATTGACCGATACTTTTTTACTAACACACCTTAACAATGCACTTTAAGAGATTCTCCTCAAGGGGGGTATCTCCCAAAGTCTAAAACCAGAGGCCTCAGACAATCAAAGCGCCTGTAACGCCTTTTTTGTTTGACGCTCCCCGCTCTAAAGAGACGGGGATTCTTCGTTCATTGAGTCTCCGTTAGCAAGCAGGATTTCTCCAACCAACCAAGAGGGAATCTCTCCCGAAGCGTTTAAAGTTTGCGTGCGCCCCACGCTACTTAATCCCTTTTGCAAGATGTTTAAAGCGGCGTTTCTATCTCGACAATCTGTATATCCACAATGAGGACAAACATGGGTTCGAGTAGATAGCGACTTTTCGACTTTTTGTCCACAACTAGAACAATTTTGAGACGTATTATGAGGTGAGACAGCTATAGTTAACTTGCCGTATTTGTCCCCAAAATACTCTAGCCATTGCCTAAAAACAGACCATCCTGCATCGGTTATCGACTGGGCTAAATGACGATTCTTGACCATACCTTTGATATTCAAGTCTTCATAAGCGATTAAGTCGTTAGACTTAACTAAACGGAGTGCCACACTCTTGACAAACTCTTCTCGTTGCCTACTTACTCTTAAATGTTTCCGAGCATATCGCTTTCTAGCTTTGTGATAATTACGAGATTGTTTTTTACCCTTACGG
>NZ_JADBUE010000348.1:0-17732 GCF_020245805.1 Microcystis sp. M179S2
GTTCGTTCGTGGAGAGCTTTGTTGTAAACTAATCTTACACAGCCCAATGTGCGCCGCAATAGCGACTCTTGTTCGGGTGTTGGGTAAAATCGAAACGAATAGGCTTTTTCCATGTCCTTTCACACTAGCATATATTTCGTAAATGTGCTAATATTTAACAGTAAAGCCGTCGTAGAACGACGGGGTTTCAGACCCAAATTTTCGATGAGTCAATATCTTCTCAAACTCTACATTATGGGCGATTCAAGTAAATCCCAGAGGGCGATCGCCAATATTTTTCGTATCTGTCGCGAGGAGTTATCCGATCTTTATACAGTAGAAATAATTGATGTTCTCGAACAGCCCCAATTAGCGGAACAGGATAAAATTCTCGTAACTCCTACTTTAGTCAAACAACTTCCCCCACCCCTACAAAGAATTATCGGCGATATGTCCAATACTCAAAAGGTTCTCCTCGGTTTGGATGTTATTCCCAAAGACTCCCATCTCAATTAGGATTCACCTAAAAATTCTTCTGGTTAGGTTTTTCCTCTCTAATAAGCTCTAATCTTAATTTTATCTCAAATGTCGGGGTGAAGACTCTCGCTTTTAACGAGATGAAACCCCAACCAATATAAAACAGCGAAGCACGACTTAAATCTTGACAATCTCTGCTGTATAGGTTAGCATATAAGTAGTTGTTTGAGGTCGATAAACAATGATTATCCTAAGTTTCAGAAAAATAATCGTTCAAATGTTTATTATGTCCAATTCTGTCTAAGCGTTGATATTCGGGAAGATGCAAAACCGCTAGAACCGACTAAAAGATGTGTAGGATTGGATGTAGGTTGAAAAGTTTTCTACGCTAATAGTGATTATGTTTAAAAATTGGTCTTTCGACGATTGGATGAATCATATCCTTTTTCTGGCTACAATTGTGGCTTTGCTGACGATTTGGCTGGGTAGATAAATAAAAACTATTTTTCTTTGCTCGCTTTACCGAAAATTTGGGTTTAAGGTTCCCCGTCCATTTTACGGCAGGGAGTGTCAAAATAAGAAACAAAACCCTCAGCGATCAATATGACTGACTCAATCCCAAAAATTTGTATTCTCGGTGGTGGTTTTGGTGGACTCTATACTGCTTTACGTTTGAGTCAATTGCCTTGGCCCGATCAACACCCTCCCCAAATTACTTTAATTGATAAAAACGATCACTTTTTATTTTCTCCCCTTCTCTACGAATTAGTCACCTCAGAACTGCAATCCTGGGAAATAGCTCCCCCTTTCAGCGAATTACTCGCTAATACCCCCGTTGACTTCCAACAGGGAACCGTCACGGTGATCGATGTTAATAATCATAAAATAACCCTTGACAATAAAAACGATATATGCTATGACCGCCTCGTGATCGCCCTCGGTGGTCAATCCTCCCTTGACTTCCTACCCGGGGCCAGAACCCACGCTATCCCCTTCCGTAGTCTCGAGGATGCCTATCGTCTTCGGGATCGACTCAAAACCCTAGAACAATCCGATCGCGATAAAATTCGGGTCGCCATTATCGGGGGCGGTTATAGCGGCGTAGAATTAGCCTGTAAGCTGGCCGATCGCCTCGGAGAAAGGGGAAGAATTCGTCTGATCGAAAGAAATAGCGATATAATTGCCCTTTCACCCCAATTTAACCGCGAAACCGCCAAAAAAGCCCTGGAAAAACGTCTGGTTTGGTTAGACCTAGAAACCACCGTCGCCGACATTCAAGCTGATCGCCTCTCCCTTGACTACAAAGGACAGATCGACAATATCCCCGTTGATCTAATTCTCTGGACCGTTAGTCCGATCGCCTCTCCACTGCTCGCTAATTTGCCTCTAGCACATAATGAGCGCAAATTACTAAAAGTTAATCAATATTTACAAACTGTCGAAAACCTCAGCATCTACGCGATCGGCGATGCGGCCGATAGTCGCGATCAAGACGATAAACCATACGCTGCCACGGCCCAAGTGGCCCTTCAACAGTCCGACTACTGCGCTTGGAATATTTGGGCGAGTTTCCACGATAAACCAGCTTTACCCTTCCGTTATCAACCTTTAGGCGAAATGTTGACCCTCGGAGTCGATGAAGCTGCCATTAGCGGTTTAGGACTAGAATTAGCCGGTCCCCTTGCCCATCTTACCCGTCGCTTAGTCTATCTCTACCGTCTGCCCACCCTTAACCATCAAATCGCCGTAGCATTCAACTGGATTACCCAACCCCTTCTATCCCTCATTTCTGAGTAGCGAGTTCAGATATTCCTCCACTAATAAACTATCTCGATCGGTCAATTCCTGACCATCGAGACGGTTTAAAAGCATTACTGCAGCAAATAACTGATTATTAACTCTAATTGGCACAGCTAAAGCCGTTTTTATCCCCAAAGCGACCGCTATATCCTGACGGATGCGATTATCTCCTAGGGTTTGTCCCACCACCACCGGACAACTACCCGGGTAAACCACCGTACACAATCCCGACGTGGCAATATCTCCCCTTTTGCCCACAATTGCCCGTATGAATCGCCAATTATGAATTATGAAGTGGGAAGTGGGAATTATGAATTATGAATTATGAATTATGAGTTAGGAAGTGGGGAAGTGGGGAAGTGGGAAGTGGGCATTTAGCTGAAATTTCCCTAAATCCCTAAAACCCTAACACCCCAACACCCCAACCCCCCCGCAACGCGCACGCAGTGACCACCCTATATGCTGCCTCCTGACTTCGTTACCCCTTCAGCAATAAATCGCTAATTTCCGACTGACAATGACTAATTAAACGATTAAGGGCTTTTTTTCCTTGTTTACCTTGATAATCTGAGCGATCGCTCTCAGTAATTCCGTAGGGACGACCGATCGCCACCTTGACACGATGATAAAAGACAACGGGATGCCAACCATCTTGATCGAATAAAGGTTCCGTGGTATCTAACCAGCGTAGCAAACGCACGGGAAAAGGACTAATAGCAGTTTCCGACTCGGAGAGAATAGCCACAGGTAAGACCGATAGATTCTCCACGGGACAACGCAGGGCTAAATGGGCAAATCCGCTTTGAAAACGGCTAATTTGACGAGGAGGAGTCAAATTTAACATCGGCGATCCACCTTCTGGAAATAAACCGATCCATCGTCCGGACTGTAAAAAATCCGTTGCTTGCCGAAAAAAAGTCTGGTGGCGTTTTTCGGGGGTATCAAAGGGAAAACAGCCTAATTCTCCGATTAATTCCCGCAAAAGCGGCGTTTTTCCCATGTAGTGATGACAGGCGATCGGGAGAGTTTTGCCCAAAGCTTGAATTAAGATCGGCGCGTCCAAAAAGCTACGATGGTTACTTACCACGATCGCCACTCCTTGGCCGGGTAGATTTTCTTGACCGACGGTAAACAGACCCGTGCGCGTGGTATCAAGAATTAAACGAGAGGTGGATAGGGGGGTAAGCAGCTTCATGGAAAAAAAAAATCGGCCTTAAGATTGTTTTTATTGACTTAGATCACAACTAAAGGATAAAACAGAATTAGAGGATCATAAAATATAGGGATTATGTCCCAATCATCTACGGATCAGCCTCGGGGCAGCCTCGTCTATTTAAAAAAAATAAATTTCATGAATGATTTGAATGAGCGAAAAACATTTGCTTTGACAACACCTCTTTATTATGTCAACGATATCCCTCACATCGGTAGTGCTTACACGACGATCGTAGCGGATGTTATGGCACGATGGCAGCGGTTACAGGGCAATTCTGTCCTCTTAATTACAGGAACCGACGAACACGGACAGAAAATCGAACGGACTGCGGCGGCCAAAGGACTCAATCCCCAGGAACACTGCGATCGCATTGCCACCAGTTTTGCCAATCTCTGGGCAAAGCTACACATCCAGTATGATCGCTTTAGTCGCACCACTGCCCCCCGTCATCAGGCAATTGTTAACGAATTTTTTGAAAGAGTCTGGGAAAAGGGCGATATCTATCTCGATCGCCAACAGGGTTGGTATTGCGTCGCCTGTGAAGAATTTAAGGAAAAAAGAGAACTGTTAGATAATGGCTGTTGTCCCATTCATACTAACCTAGCCGCCGAATGGCGCGACGAGGAAAACTATTTTTTCCGTCTCTCTAAATACCAAGCACAACTAGAACAACTTTACCAAGAACAACCCAATTTTATTCAACCGGAAAGCCGACGTAATGAGGTTCTCAACTTCGTCAACCAAGGCCTACAGGACTTCTCCATCTCTAGGGTTAATGTCGCTTGGGGGTTTCCCATTCCCCACGATGGTCAGCATACCATCTACGTTTGGTTTGATGCCCTTCTTGGCTATGTTACCGCCCTTCTCGACCCCGAAGACCAACCCACCCTAGAAAATGCCTTGGCCAAATGGTGGCCGATCGATCTGCATCTGATCGGTAAAGATATATTAAGATTCCATGCCATTTATTGGCCGGCTATGCTAATGTCGGCGGGTTTACCCTTGCCCAAAAGAGTGTTCGGCCATGGCTTTTTGACCAAAGACGGGCGGAAAATGGGCAAAAGTCTCGGTAATACCCTCGATCCCTTCGATTTGGTTGAGCGCTATGGGGCCGATGCCGTCCGTTACTATTTCGTCAAAGAGATTGAATTAGGACAGGATGGCGATTTTCAGGAAACCAGATTTGTTAATATTCTTAACGCGGATTTAGCCAACGATTTAGGCAACCTCCTCAATCGCACCCTAGGCATGGTTAAAAAATACTGCCAAAATATCCCCCCCCAGTTGACTGGCGTAGATATCCCCAACGACAATCATCTTAAGAATATGGGGATCAATCTAGGGGTCATTGTTGAACAGAAGTATGATGCGCTACAATTTAATCAAGCCTGTGAGGAAATATTGGCGTTAATTCGCGCTAGTAACAAGTTTATCGATGAGAGTGCGCCCTGGAGTTTATTTAAACAGAAACAACAAGCAGCGGTAGAACAGGTTCTCTACGCAGTTTTGGAATCCGTAAGACTCTCTGCCTACCTACTCTCACCGATAATACCGACCTTGAGCAGTAAAATTTATCAACAACTGGGTTTTGTTATTGATTTTAATACTTTCAGGTCGGAGGACGGAGAAAACTCCCCTGAGCGTGTCTCTTTTTCCCAACACTGTCAATGGGGATTACCCACAAATCCACAACTAGGAACACCTGAACCGATCTTTTCTAAACTAGAACTGCCGTTAAACGATTCCTAAAGGAATTTTTTAATAACTCTATTTTTTAAGGTCTGTTGTCCTTTCAGATAGAACTGGCAAACACTCAACACTAAACTTTTAACAAACGAGGGAAAATAAAATGTTTGATGATTATGACACAGCCCCAGTCTTCACCCCCGAACAAGTGCTAGAAAATCGCGGTCGTGTGGCGATTTTCATCGATGGTTCTAATTTATTTTATGCGGCCCTGCAATTAGGTATCGAAATTGACTATACCAAATTACTTTGTCGTTTAACTGCTGGTTCTCGTCTCTTGCGCGCCTTCTTTTATACTGGAGTTGATCGCACTAACGAAAAACAGCAGGGATTCCTCCTCTGGATGCGTCGCAACGGTTATCGAGTCATCGCTAAAGATCTAGTACAATTGCCCGATGGTTCCAAAAAAGCCAATCTTGACGTGGAAATTGCCGTGGATTTAATGGCTCTAGTGGGTTCCTATGATACCGCAGTAATTGTCAGTGGTGATGGGGATTTGGCCTATGCTGCCGATTCCGTAAGTTACCGTGGTGCGCGAGTGGAAGTGGTTAGTTTGCGATCGATGACCAGTGATAGTTTAATTAATGTAGCCGATCGCTATGTTGATCTAGATCAAATCAAAGAAGAAATTCAAAAAACCAGCAAACATCACGTTGGTTATAATAATTTCCCCGTCAGTGTCTTGGACCAAGATCGGAGCAGTCGCTAGAAAAATTCGGCAAAAATCAAGTTTAAGGTGGGTAATTCCCACCTTTATCAGTTATCAGTGATCAGTTATCAGTGACCAGTTATCAGTGATCAGTTATCAGTGATCAGTTATCAGTGATACTAAATCCGGTTATTAAAGACTGATTATTTATTCCCTCTTTTGCCTCTTACCTATTGCCTTTTGCCTGTCCTGATATGTAGCCTATACTCAACAGATTTACTATCAAGCGATACTACTGCGTTTTCTCGCTTCCTTATAAGATGTTCCCACATCCTGTAAACCGACTTTAATCATCTGTTGTTCCAAAAGGGCAAAAAAACGCAAGCGATCGCCACCTTTAATCACCGCTAAATTGTGCGCTTCCGCTAAGGCGATCGGATAACCATAACCTTTTAACACCTGGGCCAGTAAAATACTCAAAGAGCGATCGAGTAATTCTCGATCCTCCACCACCCAAGCAGGAACCTCTACCCTAGCGATTTCCGTCCCCACATGGAGATAACAGAAGTAAATGCGATGTTCATCCCCATAAAGATCGAGTATTTTCAAAGAACTGCGCCAAAAAGGACTTCTTTGCCCCGGTTCCAATAAATAACCCCAGATAGAAGCATCCCGGAGAGGATCGACGACGCGACAGGGGGTTTTTTCTGGGTCTAAATCACCGCAATTGATCAAGCAATTGGGAGTATCATGGGGACAAGATTGTAAACGCAGGAAATTTAAGCCTTCCGTGCTACGAGAAGCACTAATATAACCCATAAGCGGGATTCTAGCTGATTTTAAATCGTCCCAAGACTGAAAAATCGGTGGCAAAATTAAATCTTTTGCTTCCGGGGGGAGACTATCGATAAACCAATAGATCAAAGAACCATCCACGAGGGCTAAATTTGGTTCATAATGGGCCCCAGGGGGTTTTACCCAACGAGTAGCCATTTCCGCTAACATTTGGCTTTCTAATACCGTCCGACGATAACTCATCCACTCATCCACGCGAATACCCCACTGTTTAGAAATGTAGAGGTCTTCTGATTTGTAATAGACTTCGGGAATGCTATCGAGGAGAGGGTGCAAATTTTGACCATAGTGCAACATAATCCTACCGATATTAATTAGATAACAGTAGGCGATTTCGTGGTGAGAAGGGGCAATTTGAGAACCATCCGTGGCAAAAACGCTATGACTTTCGGGAGCGGGAAGGATAGTAACGCGGGTGTCGAGAGGTTCGATCGGTAGCGCGACAGAGAAAATTAGGCGATCGTGCCAGTTATGATAGAGTTCTAGTAGTTTTTCCTGTTGCTGTTGAGCTTGTTCTAAAAGAATTTTAGCCCGTTGCACTCGCTCGCGACTAGCTGTCACTTCCTGTTGAAAATGTTGACTGATTCCTGGCATTTTTGCCGCTAATTTCGCAAGATCGAGCATAACTATCCTCTCCCTGACTTTTTTTGATTTTATCGCAACTTTGTCACTTATTGCCAAATTTATCCTTAGTAATCTCCGCTTACAGCAGTTATCTTAATAGTGAGATAGGAAGTTTTCCTTTTGGGGAGTCGCTCGTCAATACCAAAAAGGAATTCTGCGTATTTAGACAATATTTCTCCTTAAGATCATTATAGTTTTGATAAGAAGTAATTTGCTCATGTTGCATTCTACCAACAATAATACCAGGGTGTATTCCTAGTTGTTCGGCAAATTGATTAATAGCTTTTCTATTCAGAGAATTATTGGCGATAAATCTCTGCCAATCTCCAGGATCAATTAAGAAATTAGCCGCAAAAACATCCGCCTCTTTTTCTTTAATTGTATCTTGAATATCTTGCCCCTCTAAAAATAAAGTTCGTTTCCCATGTAATAAAATATGACCAGCTTCATGAAAAAAAGAAAACCAAAAATGATCATTTGTTTTGTATCGATCGCTCAATTGAATTAAAGCTCTGTGAGAACCTAACCAACGGGTAGCACCGTGTACCCTTGTTTTCGGAAGTTCAGGGACAAAGGCTAAGGCAACCCCCGCTGCGGCACAAAGCTCGATCATTTGCGGTTGAAATACCTCGATAGACTTAATAGTTAACGAACGAATTTGTCGCAAGGCATCTCTGAATTTCAACTCGTTGTAATCAGCACAATTAATTTTCGATGCTTCTATTTCTCCTTGACGCAACCATGCCGTTATTGCCCCTCGATCGCTATCAAATGCTTGAGACTTTCTAAAATCAATCGATAAATTTCTCCCCCAAATCTCCTCCCATTGCTCAGGGGAGACAACGGCAAAAAAATTCAAGCTCTCTCGTAATTGCTCTATTTTATCCTCATCAAACTTGAGCCAGCCTAATTCAGTCATCTGCCGATAAGGAATTTGTTTTAACCAGCCTAAATAACCTTTTAATCTTTGATTCTCATTTTTTCTCGCTAAATATTCCCGATAAAGTCTTTCGCGCTCTATCCAGAAACCGGCGGGAGTTCCTAACACTAACTCTATCTGTAAGGCGGTATCGATAGTAATCTCCGCTTTACCTTTTATGATCTCATTGATAGTCTTTTTTGGTCTGCCCATGCGTTGGGCGAGTTCCGATTGAGACATATTTCTTTCTTCTAGGATTTCGGTAAGGGTTTCTCCCGGTGGAGAAATAAAATCCGGTGCATATCTGTTCTCAATAGTATTAGTCATGGGTGTCATCTATGCCAATAATTACGACTGCGGTTACTTTCTTCTAATCAATTCCCCCGTCTGCTTTTTGAGGAATCGGTATATTAGCCGGCTCAAAAATTAGTCTGAGGGGATGAACTAAATCTAAAGATAGTTGTCCAGCACGGTTATGTAACAATTCGTGGCAACGTCCCGGTAGCGCTCGCATTTCCTCCAGGACAATAACTGCTTTTAAGTCGTCGAGTCTTTGCCTGATTTTCTTAGCCATCTTCTCTCCATACTGTTTTTTCAGTAACCTTTGGCTATTGCATTCGTTCTCAAATTTTTTTTCCTTAAATACAATATCCATTGTAGATTACCCTTGTAATATTGTTAACCTCAAAGGTTAACAATATTTTATGGCAGCACATCTGGGCTGCATCCAGTACAAAAGCTCTAAATATATCGTTAAGAGCTAATACTCTAGACACCAGTTCTGAAAATGAGGTTAGCTAGAGACAGCTTTTCAGACATTGGCCGATTAATCAGGTGATAATTATCGCTAAAATTGCACCATCAAGCCAAAACAACGAAGCTGTAATTTTATCGCCTAATAACGTCCGAATTGAGTGCCGCAGCCGCCCAAGAAAAAGACAATCTCTAACATCTAAACCGGAGAAAAGCACAATAAGCGACTTGACAACAAGAGCGACAATTTGCTATAATGACCTTTTGTCAACGATTTGACCTTCGGTAATAGGAGTTCAGAGTAACCTTAGATACAGCCCTATCATGCCCACCATTCAGCAATTAATACGCGACGAAAGATCCAAAGCGAAAAGAAAAACCAAATCTCCCGCCCTCAAACAATGCCCCCAACGTCGGGGAGTTTGTACAAGAGTATATACCACCACACCGAAAAAACCCAACTCAGCCCTACGGAAAGTGGCTAGGGTACGTTTGACCTCTGGATTTGAGGTGACAGCCTACATCCCGGGCATCGGTCATAACCTGCAAGAACACTCGGTTGTCCTCATTCGGGGCGGTCGGGTCAAAGATCTACCCGGAGTCAGATATCACATCATTCGCGGCACCCTCGATGCCACCGGGGTGAAAAACCGTCAAAAGGCGCGCTCTAAGTACGGAACCAAACGCCCCAAACCCGCTGCTAAATAAACAGGAAATTGATTAACCAAAAAAATACTCCCACCGAGTCGGTCAAAGTTAACCCAAGAGACTGAAGACTCGCAGGAGAGGGTTTGAGATGGGCTGTAATCATCCGACTGTCAAGCAAAAGTTAAAGTTAACCTAGAAAATTCAGGAATATTCCGATGTCTCGCCGTAAAAACGTCAAAAAACGTCCTATTCCCCCCGATCCCGTTTACAATAGCTGTTTAGTCAGCATGACCATCCGCCGGATCATGCGATCGGGCAAAAAATCCCTAGCCGCTAACATCGTTTACGATGCCCTGAAAACCGTCGGCGAACGTACCGGTCAAGAACCCCTAGAAGTATTTGAAAAAGCCGTTAAAAACGCCACTCCCCTAGTGGAAGTGAAAGCCCGCCGGGTCGGTGGAGCCACCTATCAAGTCCCGATGGAAGTACGCACCAACCGTGGTAGTACATTAGCACTACGCTGGTTAGTCCATTATGCCAGAACCAGAGGCGGCAAAACCATGGCAGGTAAACTGGCCAACGAGATCATGGATGCGGCCAATGAAACCGGCGGCACGATCAAAAAACGGGAAGAAACCCACCGGATGGCAGAGGCAAACAAAGCCTTTGCCCACTATCGTTACTAAAAAGATACTTTAAAGATACTTTAAGGGCGGTGGACCACACCGCTGCCGCCAAAAAACTGTCAAGAAAAGTATAGAATTGTAAATAGTGTAAAAAATCCTAGAACAAAATCCCATCACTGGCAAGCAAAGCAAGGAGGTTGCTGTGGCACGGACTATCCCGCTAGAGAGAGTGCGAAACATCGGAATCGCCGCTCATATAGACGCGGGCAAAACAACGACAACAGAAAGAATCCTGTTCTATACAGGAGTCGCCCATAAACTGGGCGAAGTCCACGACGGAACGGCAATTACCGACTGGATGGAACAGGAACGGGAGCGAGGAATCACCATCACCGCCGCTGCCATCAGTACCAGTTGGCAAGATCATCGCATCAACATCATTGACACCCCCGGCCACGTCGATTTCACCATTGAAGTGGAACGTTCCATGCGGGTACTCGATGGAGTGGTGGCGGTTTTCTGCTCTGTTGGTGGTGTACAACCCCAATCAGAAACCGTCTGGAGACAAGCCGATCGGTACAAAGTACCCCGGATTGCCTTTATCAACAAAATGGACAGAACGGGGGCGAACTTCTTCAAAGTTTACGAACAATTAAGAGATCGCCTTAGAGCTAACGCCGTTCCCATCCAAATGCCGATCGGCGCAGAAAGCGAACTGAGCGGGATCGTTGATCTCGTCAAGATGCGCGCCTATATATATAAGGACGATCTAGGGAAAGACATAGAAGAAACCGACATTCCCGAAGACTTATTGGAAAAGGCCGAAGAATTCCGCGTGCAGCTGGTGGAGGCTGTAGCGGAAGCTGATGAAGAACTCCTAGAAAAATATCTAGAAGGTGAAGAACTCACCGAAGCCGAAATCAAACGCGGTCTCAGAGAAGGGACGATTGCTGGTACAATTGTTCCCGTCCTCTGCGGCTCGGCTTTCAAAAACAAAGGGGTACAACTGCTCCTCGATGCCGTCGTCGATTACCTACCCTCACCCTCGGAAGTAGCCGCCGTTAAAGGGATTCTCCCCGATGGCAGCGAGGCAATCCGGGAAGCTAAGGACGATGCTCCCTTCTCGGCTCTCGCCTTCAAAATCATGGCCGATCCCTTCGGTCGTTTAACCTTCCTACGGGTCTATTCCGGTGTACTAGCTAAAGGCAGCTACGCCTACAATTCCACCAAAGGAACCAAAGAACGGATCGCTCGCCTGATCGTCCTCAAATCCAACGAACGGATCGAAGTGGATGAACTGCGCGCCGGTGATCTGGGAGCGGCGATCGGACTGAAAAACACCATTACCGGGGATACCCTCTGTGATGATAAGAACCCGATTATCCTAGAATCCCTCTTTATCCCCGAACCGGTTATCTCCGTGGCGGTGGAACCGAAAACCAAACAGGACATCGAGAAACTCAGCAAAGCTCTGCAAGCTCTCTCCGATGAGGATCCCACCTTCCGGGTCAAAGTTGATCCCGAAACCAATCAAACGGTAATCGCTGGGATGGGAGAACTGCACCTGGAAATCCTCGTCGATCGAATGCTCCGGGAATACAAAGTCGAAGCGACGGTGGGCGCTCCCCAGGTGGCCTATCGGGAAACTGTGCGGAAACCCGTGCGCGCTGAGGGTAAATTTATCCGTCAAAGTGGTGGTAAAGGGCAGTACGGCCACGTCGTCATCGAACTCGAACCGGGTGAACCGGGGTCGGGCTTTGTCTTCGTCTCCAAAATTGTCGGTGGTGCTATCCCCAAAGAATACATCAGTCCGTCAGAACAAGGGATGAAAGAAGCTTGCGAATCGGGGATTGTAGCGGGTTATCCCGTCATCGACCTGAAAGCAACCCTTGTGGATGGTTCTTTCCACGATGTGGACTCCTCCGAGATGGCCTTTAAGATTGCCGGTTCCATGGCGATTAAGGAAGCGGTGATGAAAGCTACCCCCGTTCTCCTAGAACCGATGATGAAGGTGGAAGTGGAAGTACCCGAAGACTTCATCGGTAACGTCATCGGTGATCTTAACTCCCGTCGGGGACAAATCGAAGGTCAAGAAACCGAGACCGGCATCGCCAAAGTCTCCGCTAAAGTTCCCCTAGCGGAAATGTTCGGTTACGCCACTGATATTCGCTCCAAAACCCAAGGAAGGGGCATCTTCACCATGGAATTTAGCCATTACGAAGAAGTCCCCCGCAACGTGGCCGAGACGATTATCACCAAAAGTAAAGGGAACGGTTAATCAGTGACCAGTGACCAGTGAGCAGTGAGAATAAACCGATCATTTAAAGTTGGTCGGTCAACCCTAATAACTGCTAACTTAAAACTGATCTCTGGTGACTGATTACTGTTCACCCACCTGAAGAAGAAAAAAAAACAAAGGAACAGAAAGTAAATGGCACGCGCTAAATTTGAACGGACGAAACCCCACGTTAACATCGGCACGATCGGTCACGTTGACCACGGCAAAACTACCCTCACCGCCGCTATCACTATGACCCTAGCGGCTCTGGGTAATGCCCAAGCTAAAAAATACGATGAAATCGATGCCGCTCCCGAAGAAAAAGCCCGCGGGATCACCATCAACACCGCTCACGTTGAGTACGAAACTGCTGATCGCCACTATGCACACGTGGACTGCCCCGGCCACGCGGACTATGTAAAAAACATGATCACCGGTGCCGCACAGATGGACGGTGGTATTCTCGTGGTCTCGGCCGCTGACGGCCCGATGCCCCAAACCCGGGAACATATCCTGCTGGCTCGTCAGGTGGGCGTACCTAACCTCGTGGTCTTCCTCAACAAAAAAGATATGGTGGACGATGAGGAGTTACTGGAACTCGTAGAACTGGAAGTACGCGAACTTCTCACCAGTTACGACTTTGCTGGCGACGATATCCCCATTATTGCCGGTTCTGCGAAAGAAGCCCTCGACTACATGACCAAAAATCCCAAGGCCCAAAAAGGCGATAACGAGTGGGTGGACGCAATTTATGAATTAATGGAAGCGGTAGATAGCTATATCCCCACCCCCGAACGGGATATCGATAAACCCTTCCTGATGGCGGTAGAAGACGTATTCTCGATTACTGGTCGGGGGACGGTGGCTACCGGTCGGATCGAACGCGGTATTGTGAAAGTGGGTGATAACGTGGAATTGGTCGGGATCAGAGAAACTCGCCCCACCACCGTCACCGGGATTGAAATGTTCAAGAAAAGTCTTGACCAAGGGATGGCCGGTGACAACGCGGGTATCCTCCTGCGTGGTATCCAAAAAACCGACATCGAGCGCGGCATGGTGATCGCTAAACCGGGTACAATCAAACCCCACACCCAGTTTGAAGGTGAGGTGTATGTGTTAACTGCAGGAGAAGGTGGTCGTCACACTCCTTTCTTTAAAAACTATCGTCCTCAGTTCTATGTACGGACAACTGACGTAACTGGCACTATCCAAGACTACACCGCCGATGATGGCAGCACTGTAGAAATGGTCATGCCGGGAGACCGGATCAAAATGACGGTGGAACTGATCAACCCGATCGCTATTGAACAGGGTATGCGCTTCGCTATTCGCGAAGGTGGTCGCACCATCGGTTCTGGCGTTATCTCGAAAATTATCAAGTAGGCTAATCTACTAATTAACGGGGCAGTGAATTTAAAAGCTGCTCCGTTACTGTCTTTATTTTGTACCTTGACAATTGCAATAGGTGAAATTATGGCTACGCTACAACAACAGAAAATTCGCATTCGTTTGAAAGCTTTTGACCGGCGCTTACTCGATACTTCCTGTGAGAAGATTGTCGATACTGCCAATAGAACTAACGCCACAGCGATCGGACCGATCCCCCTACCGACCAAAAGAAAGATTTATTGTGTCCTGCGTTCCCCTCACGTTGACAAGGACTCCCGTGAACATTTTGAAACCCGCACCCATCGCCGCATTATTGATATTTACCAACCCTCTTCTAAGACAATCGATGCTTTGATGAAATTAGATTTACCCGCAGGGGTTGATATTGAAGTTAAATTGTAAAAAATGCCAAAAAGATGTTAGCGATAACATCTTTTTTTCTTTCCCACTATCCTATACTTTTTAAACAAGATTTAGTATAAATAGGATTTTTTATAAAAAAAAGTTATTAAACGAAGGCCAATACAATTGCTAGGGGTGCATCGCCAAAGATGCACCCGATCGCTAAACCGTTTGTAGGGGAAAACCTAAAGCTTCCCGTTGCTGTAAATACAATTGAGCAACCTGTCGAGCTAAATTGCGAATTCTGCCGATATAACGGGTTCTTTCAGCTACAGCAATCACACCTCTAGCATCGAGTAAATTAAAAGTATGGGAACATTTAAGAACATAATCTAGACTGGGAATCACCAGAGAGCGATCAATTAATTGTTTAGCTTCCTGTTCATATAAACTGAATAAACTAAACAATAATTCAGGATTGGAAGCCTCAAAATTGTAGGTACATTGTTCGATTTCATTTTGTAGAAAAATGTCACCGTAGAGGATATTTTCATTCCATTGAATTTTATTAATTGCCTCCACATCTTGCAGATACATGGCTAATCTTTCTAAACCATAGGTAATTTCGATCGCCACGGGACGACAATCGATACCTCCACACTGTTGAAAGTAGGTAAATTGGGTGATTTCCATCCCATCTAACCACACTTCCCAACCCACACCCCAAGCACCGAGGGTGGGAGATTCCCAGTTATCTTCCACGAAGCGAATATCGTGATCTTCTGGGTTAATTCCTAACACCCGCAGGGAGTCTAAATAGATTTCCTGAATA
The DNA here is from genome assembly GCF_020245805.1 of Microcystis sp. M179S2. NCBI lineage: Bacteria > Bacillati > Cyanobacteriota > Cyanophyceae > Chroococcales > Microcystaceae > Microcystis > Microcystis sp. M179S2. The sequence continues at coordinate 15,134 of NZ_JADBUE010000348.1, forward strand.
TTATCAGGAGAGGGTTTAATTAGGACTTGATATTGATAGTAATGCTGAAAACGATTGGGATTTTCGCCATAACGGCCATCCGTTGGACGACGACAGGGTTCCACATAGGCAACGGCCCAAGGTTCCGGACCAATTGCCCTTAAAAAAGTGTGGGGACTCATGGTTCCCGCACCTTTTTCGGTATCATAGGGTTGAGCAACTAAACAACCGCGATCAGCCCAAAATTCATTTAATTTAGCGATAACAGCTTGGAAAGTTAGAGACATGGGAAAAAGTAAAAAAGCGGGTTAGGGGTTGGGGAAGTGGGGTGTAGGGTGTGGGGTGTAGGGTGTAGGGTGTAGGGTGTGGGGAGATGGGGGGTTGGGGAGAAAAAAGCTGCCGACTGTCTCCTGTCTCCTGTCTCCTGTCTCCTGACGGTTAAAGTCATTGACTTACTTTTAACTGCAAGCGAAAGTGAACGGGGGTAGAAGATTGGGGGAGAATAACTAATTCATAAAATCCCTCTTCGGGTAATTGACCTGACCATTGCCGATCGCTAGACTTGTCTAAAAGGGTAATATTACCCGTGGGAGAGTAGAAAGATAGTAAAACTTCGCCTTCCGTCTCTAAATTTAAGTCTAACCGATCACTGGAACGCAATTTTATTGCATAGGCTTTTCCTTGTCCCTCGCTGAGAATTGCCTCGATCACTTCCTCTCCCCCCGCGTCTAAACTTTCGATCGCTTGGTAGGATAGGCCAGACTGTAAAGATTGTAACTGATTCCAGGCCAAACCACTCCATAGTTGACCTAAGCCGCTATCAAAATTTGGTCTTTCTGTCAATTCGGGAAATAGCTGAAAAAAAGCAGTATCAGTGAGTAAATTAAGGACTCTACTGCTTAATCGTAACTGATTCACTTGTTCTCGCCATTTTTCTCGCTGTTGCTCGTCGTAGCTACCTAATGCTTCTCTAGTGCCAGAATCGAGACGTTCTAAGCGATCGAGGATTTCTGCTGCTAAAATATCTCTTTGTTCCTGTTTCTGTTTTTCCTCTTTGATATCCCCATAGCGGAGGTTAAACAATTCATTGACGAGATTTTTAAAAAACTGACCATCAATTCCCAACTCTAGACGGCGCTTTCTCATCTCGGCTTTCCGTTGCCATGCCGGATCTGTGGCAGAATTAAAGTTATTTTCCTCCGTGGCAAAAACGGGTTTAACGGTTTGGGGTTGATTGCTGTGTTTAACCCACTGTTTCCCGATTAACCAGCCTATTGCCGCCGATAGTAACATCAAGAGGCAAAAAATAGCGATCCTGCCGGAACAGCCGAGAAAAACGGGCGATTTATTCCGAGAATTGGCGGCCATTGTCTCCTTAGACGATTGAGGGTTTTGATCTGTAAAGATGAGATTAACACAAATAATAGGCTAAGACGCATTTTAACCGCCTATCCTTAGATTAGCTGAATCTTAGCCAATACCTTTACTGTTGCCCCTTGTCTCATCTCAACAAGCAGTTTAAATACACGGACAGCTTATTATTCATAGCAGATAACCATGACTACAACTCAACCCCTATCCCCTAGCCAAACCGCCCAAAAAGATGAGATAATCTTCCCCAAGGGCGAATTTTGGAGTGATGAACCGCCATTGGAAAGTAATTTACATCTAACTCAGATTATTTTATTGATAAAATGCCTAGAATGGTTATGGCAAGATAGAGAAGATTACTTTGCAACCGGGAATTTAACCATCTACTACAGTCCCAATCAGAAAAAATCAGAATACTTTAGAGGACCCGACTTTTTTGTAGTATTGGGAACAACTAGAAACCAAAACCGGAAAAGTTGGGTAGTATGGCAAGAAGAGGGAAAATATCCTAATGTGATTATAGAAATCCTCTTTTGAAAGTACCGCTAAGACTGATAGGGAAGAAAAGAAAGAAATTTATCAAAATACATTTAGGACTCCTGATTATTTCTGGTTTGACCCCTATAGTTTAGAGTTTGAAGGATATACGTTAATTAGGGGAAAATATCAACCGATTGAACCCAATCAGCAAGGTTGGTTATGGAGTGAAGAATTGGGCTTATATTTAGGGATATACGCCGATAAATTGCGTTATTTTAGTCCTAGGGGTCAGTTAATCCCAACACCTGAGGAAGCCGCTCTTCTGGAGAAACAGGCCAAAGAATCTGAACGTCAACAAAAAGAACTGGCTTTACAGCAACAAGAATACGAACGTCAGCAAAAAGAATCTGAACGTCAACAAAAAGAACTGGCTTTACAAAAAATTGAGCAATTAACGGCAAGATTAAGAGAATTAGGCATTAATCCCGATGAAACCTTGTAGGGGTGCAAGGTGGTCAGTGGCATCTCTTGGGTTTGGTGGGTAAAATGTATTCTAAGATACAGTCTTAGGGCAGTGAGTGGAAGGAACCACAGAGACACAAAGGACACAAAGATCGATCACTCTTATATAATTTAAATTTATCACACAAAGTCGAGAAGAGCCAGACGTAGGGATAGTTCATGATTTATACTCCGAAAATGTAGGGATAGTTCATGATTTATACTCCGAAAATGTAGGGACATTCATGATTTATACTCCGAAAATGTA
>NZ_JADBUE010000349.1:0-6635 GCF_020245805.1 Microcystis sp. M179S2
CCCTACAGGACGCGGGCCGATGAAGACGCAAGGTTTTGAACGACGATTCTCTCAAAATTTGCACCTGTTTCGCTCGTAAAGCCACAAAACTCTTACCTTGCCTACATTTCACATTTATTCAGCAAACCCTAGATATAACTTAATCCATCGCTTTTCTTGATTGAGATTAAACTAATGTTTGTGTTGTTAATCAGTGAGGTAAACTAATGACTACAGTTGAATTAAAACAAGCCAAAAATCAACTTAATGAGTTATGGGAAGCTGGACTTGAAGGTGAAGAAATTATCATCACAGAAAATAATGAACCTGTAGTTAAATTAAGTCCTGTAAAGTTAGCCAAGAAACCACTGCTTCAACCGAGAAGTGCTGCGGGAAAAGTTGTGATAGCCGATGATTTTGATGCCCCTTTAACTGATTTTGAAGATTATCAATAATTATGCTCAAGTTTTTAATAGATACTCATATATTTCTTTGGTATGTCATTAATAATAAACAATTGAGAGACAACCATAAAATTATGATTAATGAAAGAGAAAATCTAGTTTATCTTAGTTAAGGTAGTTTTTGGAAAATGACGATCAAATATAGTCTGGGAAAATTAACTTTTGATTCACCTTTCCGAGAATTGATTGAGTCACAAATTCAGAGCAATGATTGGCAAATTTTGCCCCTTAATTTACTACATTTTGAACGAGTAGCGCAATTGTCTGTTCAGCATTGTAGTAGATATGTAGGGGGTAAGTTCGCTTATATTACCGGCTCTTCTGGTTTCCGTAGCACCGCTAGAACCACTGAGAACAGAGGACATCACTTTTCGGCAATTCCTGTGAAAGGTTGAATAAAACCATCCACACCGACAAAGGAGGTGAGGGGCGACCAGTTTAAAATATCCTCTAAAATTGATTGATAGCCCTGGACATTGGGATGAAGTCCATCTTGCATTAATCTTTCTTGGCACCACAGATCACCCCGGTTCATCCAGAGATCAAATAAATCGAGATAGGGAATATTTTGCTCTAGACAAGCTTGTTTAGTGGTTTCTTTAAAACGATACTGATCGCGATGGTTGAAGTAAAAGCAATCTAAAAAGGGCATTTTCCGCTCATCCACGGGAATCATACCTATAAACAAAACCGGGCAAAGAGAACGGGCCCGGCCGAGTAAATGTTCGATTTGAGTTTGAAAAAGATCGTGATCGGTATAAGTACGACCATCGGGCCGGCCTAAACGGGCTGTATCATTAACACCGACGGAGAGAAGAATCAGGTCAGGAAGACGATTGCGAATTTCCCCCCTGAGACGAAATTCCTGTTCTAAACGTTCGGACACTTGTACCACTCGATCGCCGCGAATCCCCAAATTATACAGGGCATGACCAGCACTTTCCATCCACAAACGACGTAGGCGCTCGGCCCAACCGCCACCCACGGGGTCGCCATAGCCATACACAAGGCTATCACCTAAAGCGACGATTTTGAGGGGATGGGTCATGATTGCGTCTTTGTCTTTAGTAGGAGGAGGAAGAGTTTGCATGATCGCTCGATCGAATCGGTTGTCCTTTACACTTGTAAACGAATTTGGTTAAACTGTCCGTGTATTATACTACATTAGAAATTTTTTCCTGCCAGTTAACTTATCTGATATCAGCCAGGTGCTGACACCGACCAGTATAAAACAGCCCGATGATCATTGCTTGCCTAAGAGCCATTTCTGGGCTAAATCTGCTATAAAATTTATGGTTAAAACCTAGATAAATTGATGACTACTCGTTTACGACGTGCGGTTCAAGACCGAGAATTTTTGATTACAGCCGAGATTACTCCCCCGAAAGGTGGTAATGCCAGTCATATGCTAGAAATGGCCCTCTGGCTAAAAAATCGTGTTCATGCGGCTAATATTACCGATGGCAGTCGCGCTGTAGTGCGAATGTCCTCTCTAGCTGCCTCCGCTATTCTCTATCAACACGACATTGAACCCATCTGTCAAATGGCCTGTCGCGATCGCAATGTGATCGGATTACAAGCAGACCTAATGGGCGCTCATGCCTTGGGATTGAGAAATATACTAGCTTTAACTGGAGATCCCGTCAAAGCAGGAGATCACCCCAAAGCTAGGGCAGTTTTTGACCTAGAATCGGTACGTTTATTAAAATTAATCGATAAATTAAATAAAGGTTTTGACTTTAACGATAAATCTTTACCTGATGGACCCCTAGAACTTTTTGCTGGGGCTGCCGTCGATGTGCAGTCAAAAAGTTGGTCTGGTCTTCAAAGCCGTTTTGAGCGTAAAATCGAAGCGGGAGCGCAGTTTTTTCAAAGTCAATTAGTTACGGATTTCGAGTGCCTTGATAAGTTCATGCAACAGGTGGCCTCCCTGGCCGATAAACCAGTTCTAGCGGGAATTTTTCTGTTAAAATCGGCTAAGAATGCCGTATTTTTAAATAAAAATGTGCCAGGGGTGCAAATTCCCGACTATATCATTCAAAGACTCGCTGATGCACCTCATCCCCTCGAAGAAGGTATCAAAATCGCCGCCGAACAAATAAAATTAGCCCAGCAGTTATGTCAAGGTGTCCACATCATGGCGATTAAACGGGAGGATTTAGTCCCGAAAATTCTCGATATGGCTGGTATCCCGCCAATACATAACTGAGATGAAAAGTCAATAGTTTTTATAAAAAATTAACTTTCATTTTGACTAGCGGTCTTTTGACAAGAATTCTACCCCTAAACTAGGATGGGAAGGCTGAAAGCATCTTCGGGGTTAAAAGCATGGATTCCAATCTAGGTCAAGAAAAAGAGAATAGTTGTGGTGGGCGAAAATGGTTGTCGATCGGTATTGCTCCCACTGGTATAATTTCTATTGGCATTGTTCCCATGGGCGTTATTTCCATCGGTATTGTTCCTATGGGAATAGTTTCCATTGGAACCGTGGCCATGGGGACAATTGCGGCCGGTTTTGTTTCCATGGGACTTTTCAGTATTGGTAGCGTTGGGATGGGATTAAATAACGGCCATTTTTCCAATCTTAATTCTCCCCCTGCTGAATCTCCCCATAAACATCATCAGCATTAAAATCAAGATTTGACCAGCAATCATGAATTATTCTATCCGTGCTGCCGTTGCTACCGATGTCAAGGCTATTTTTGACTTAATTGTCGCCCTAGCGGCCTATCAAGAACTCAGCCATTTAATGACAGGAAATAGTCAAGCTTTAGGGGAGCATTTATTCGGAGAAAAACCCTACATCGAAGCATTGGTGGCGGAAGTAGAGGGTAAAATAGTCGGTTTTGCCCTATTTTTTGCTAACTATTCCACCTTTATAACTAAACCGGGGCTTTACCTAGAAGATATCTTCGTTTTACCCGATTATCGCGGTCAAGGTATCGGGAAAGCTTTACTAATGGCTGTGGCTAAAATTGCCGTCGCTAGGGATGCAGGACTTTTAGAATGGACTGTCTTAGAGTGGAATCAACTGGCGATCGATTTTTATGGAAAAATGGGGGCTAAGGTCTTCCAAGAGTGGCAAATTTGTCGTCTCACCGGGACTGCTTTAACCCAATTGGGTAATAGTGATCAATAAGTCAGACCCTTTCTCGAGCCTAGAACTTTGTGATCGATCGAGACTCCTTGCTATACTATACCTCTGACACTGGCTTTCCTCATTGGTGCAGAATGCAACCCACAGACTCGAATAAATTTACCGAACAAGCTTGGGATTCGATCGTTAAATCGCAAGAAATTGCGCGACGCTTCAAAAATCAGACCTTAGAGGTGGAACACGTTATTATTGCCCTCCTAGAGCAGAATAACGGTCTAGCCACCCGGATTTTACAAAAAGCTAATATAGAAATTCCGCGACTGCAACAACAGCTAGAAGTCTTCACCAACCGACAGCCGAAAGTGGCCATCGTCGATCAATTATACCTAGGTCGTGGTCTCGATCTGCTGCTCGATCGCGCGGAAGCATCCCGGGAAAGTTGGCAAGATAAATTTATCTCCGTCGAACATCTTCTCGTCGGTTTTGCCGAAGATGAAAGGGTGGGCCGGAAATGTTTACGCACTTTCAATCTTGACCCCCAAGATTTAGAATTAGCTATCAAAGCTATTCGCGGTACTCAAAAGGTTACTGAACCCAATCAAGAGGAAAAATACGAAGCTTTAGATAAATATGGCCGGGATTTAACAGCAGCGGCCAAAGAAGGCAAATTAGACCCAGTTATCGGTCGTGATGAAGAAATTCGACGGGTGGTACAAGTCCTCTCGCGACGGTCGAAAAATAACCCGGTTTTAATCGGTGAACCGGGGGTAGGAAAAACCGCTATTGCTGAAGGATTGGCCCAAAGGATTGTTAACGGAGATGTTCCCGAATCTTTGAAAAATCGTCAGTTAATTTCCCTCGATATGGGAAGTTTAATCGCTGGGGCAAAATATCGAGGCGAATTCGAGGAAAGATTGCGGTCAGTCATGAAAGAAGTTACCCAATCAGAAGGGCGAATTATTCTCTTTATCGATGAACTACATACCGTTGTCGGTGCGGGTTCTAGGGAAGGGGGATCGATGGATGCGGGCAACCTATTAAAACCTATGTTAGCTCGGGGAGAATTGCGCTGTATTGGGGCGACAACTTTAGATGAATATCGCAATCATATTGAAAAAGACCCCCCTTTAGAAAGACGTTTTCAACAGGTTTATATTAAGGAACCTTCCGTGGAGGATACTATCTCAATTCTCCGGGGTTTAAAAGAACGTTATGAGCTGCATCATGGGGTGACAATTACCGATTCAGCCCTAGTGGCAGCAGCTACCCTATCCCATCGTTATATTAGTGATCGTTTTTTACCCGATAAAGCGATCGATTTAGTCGATGAAGCGGCGGCCAAATTAGAGGTAGAAAGTACCACTAAACCCGCCGATTTGGAAATGATAGATCGTCGCTTAATGCAGTTACGGATGGAAAAATTCTCCTTAGAAAAAGAGGAGAAAAAAGATCGAGCTTTTCAAGAGCGTTTAGAAAGAATTATCGAAGAAATTGAGGAATTAGAAAGTAAACAAAAGCCTCTCGCTGACCAATGGCAAACCGAAAAACATATCGCCGAGGAAATTAAATTATTGCGAGAGGAAGAAGAACAATTGCGCCTACAGGTGGAACAGGCTGAACGAGCTTATGATCTCAATAAAGCAGCCCAATTAAAGTATGGCAAACTAGAAATTTTACAAGGGGAATTAGAAGTAAAAGAAAAAGAACTAGAAACTATTCAAGCGGCAGGTTCGACCCTGTTAAGACAACAGGTAACTGATGCTGATATTGCCGAAATAGTTGCCCGGTGGACAGGAATTCCCGTCAATCGTTTAATGGAATCGGAACGACAAAAATTATTAGAATTAGAGTCTCATTTACAGAAAAAAGTGGTCGGACAAAATGAAGCAGTCACGGCAGTAGCAGCGGCGATTCGACGCGCACGCGCAGGAATGAAAGATCCCTCGCGTCCGATTGGTTCATTCCTATTTATGGGACCCACAGGAGTGGGTAAAACCGAGTTAGCGCGGGCCTTGGCGGGGTTACTATTCGACTCCGAGGAAGCCATGGTTCGCATCGATATGTCGGAATACATGGAAAAACACGCGGTTTCGCGGTTAATCGGCGCGCCTCCGGGTTATGTGGGTTACGAGGAAGGGGGACAACTATCGGAAGCGGTGCGTCGTCGTCCCTATTCTGTGGTTTTATTGGATGAAGTGGAAAAAGCCCATCGGGATGTTTTTAACATTTTATTACAAGTGCTTGACGATGGGCGCATTACCGACTCTCAGGGGCGAGTGGTGGATTTTCGGAATACGATTATCGTCATGACCAGTAATATTGGCAGTGACCATATTTTAAATGTTTCCGAAGATGCCGATTATGAGGAGATGCGGAAACGGGTTTTAACAGCTTTGCGGAGTCATTTTCGTCCCGAATTTTTGAATCGTATCGACGATTTAATTATTTTCCATACCCTGAAAAAAGAAGAATTGCGTTACATTGTTCGTCTGCAATTACAGCGTCTGGAAAGATTATTAGCAGAACAAAAAATCAATCTAGAATTAACCGCAGCAGCAGAAAATCATATCGTTACTGTTGGTTACGATCCCACCTACGGTGCGCGACCTTTAAAACGCGCTATCCAACGGGAGTTAGAGAATCCTTTGGCCACAAAAATTCTCGAACAAGCTTTTATGGAAGGGGATACGGTAGTAATTGATTGTCTGGATGAGGTGTTAAGTTTTAGCAAAAAGGAGTTAGAAAAGGAAGGGACAACATTAGAATTAGCTCTGGTTAACCTCAGTTCAGATTAAAACCAGATAGGGGATATATTCACCCCAATTCAGCCAACATAAACAAAATTTTGCCTTAAAAGTTCTTGTGAATCCAGCTAAACAGGTTTTACAGATGGTTGGCTGAATAAATCTAAGTGGGTGGGTGGAATTAAATATAAGATGAACGTAGGTTGGGTTGAAGCATGAAACCCAACGCCCGCTCATGTTACGCTACCGCTAACCCATCCTACAAATAATTGTGCCTCCCTACGTAAAAACCTTGTTGGATAATATCTTTATGCTTTTTTGAAATCAAAAAGTGCCAGCCATTGGAGGGAG
>NZ_JADBUE010000035.1:0-14906 GCF_020245805.1 Microcystis sp. M179S2
CCCCCGCCTATCGGCACCCCCCTTATCAAGGGGGGCAGGGGGGATCGAACCTAAAATCTATCTTCAATTTAATTATAACCAGCTACTTAAGTCCACAAAAAAGGTTAAATTCTCCAGAAGAATTGTCCTTAAGCTGTACTGAATTTAAACTGCGTAGGGGAAATTTTAGTACAAATGCTCGAACTTCCTCTCCCTGCTCCCAACTCCCTTGCAGTCTTAACGAGTAATTTAGACAGTCAACAGCTTACTTCAGTGGGTTGGTGGCAACCATTCAGGTTTGTGACAGCCGATCGAACCAAGCGATCACAGCAAGGGAACTGCTGATGCGACTGCCACTTTTGACATCACCAATACCTAGGGAATGTTGCCGCAGGACTTCAATTAATCGGGTTTTATCGAAGATGCCCAAGTCTTCGATCGCCGATTCCTCTACCATTGTTTCTAACTGGGTTAAGCGTCGAGATAATCCTTGCCAATAGACTGCGTTAAAGTTCGCTTTAAAACGTCTTGTGCGAATTGCTTCCGGGAGAATTCCTTGCAGGGCCGATTGGAGTAGCGGTTTAACCATCCCCGGTACTTCTCGGAATTGCCTGGGTAGTCCCAGACAGTAGCAAATTACCCGGGGATCGAGGAAGGGTTGACTAATCCTCATCCCGGCAGGATTAGCAAGATACCAATTTGCCCAATTGCCGATCGCGGTTTGCAGTCCTAAACGGTTAAAGGATAGTTCGACGGGATAGCGGTAGATGTGACCCAGAGTTGCCAGTGCTTTCGGATACACTTGGTATTCTTGGGCAAAATCGGCTTTTATCCAGGGTGGAATCGCAAATTCTGACAGTTTCGGCCAGGTTCCGTAACCTCGTCGCCAGAAAGTAGCAATACCTGGTTTGAGGAAGGCAGGTAACAGGGGAAAAATCGCTAATTCCGCCAAAATTGACCAGAGACTTTCATTTTTGGTCTTTGCCCACCGACGGGCAAGCTGTAGGGTTTCTTGCCATTGTCCTTGATGTAATAGATCCGCAAGATGGTAGCGATTGCTTTCCAAGACTAATTCCGCCCCACCACCACTGAGAATGGTGTTTACTCCCAATTCGGCCGCTCGATCGACTAGGATTTTTTCCATGGCTAGATGAAATAAACCGGGATAGGGTTCATCGTGGGGGGGAATGCGATCGGAGAACCAATCGAAATCTAAAAGCTGATCACCATCGAGAAAATACGGCTCGATCGCTGCTTTTTGCTGGAGAATAAGGTTAATATAGTCGGTTTCTTTGACTAAACTGGGCATTTGATAGACCAGAGACAGGGTAAGAAGCTTTCTCTCCCCGATCGATTCCCTGGCCAAACAGACGATCGAAGAACTGTCCATTCCCCCCGATAGGTGCGATGCCACTTTTCCCTCCAGGCAGCGTTCGCTAATCGAGCGCTGGAAAATCTGGCGAAACTGCTGGGCTGCCGCTGCTAGGGTGAGATGACTAATCGGTGCAATTTTTTCTTCCCAGTTGCAAGTCCAGTGTTTTTGTACTAAATTAGGCGGGGAAAATTCCCCGCAGCTGCCGGGGGATAGACGCTGGATTCCCTCAAAAGCGGTCTCTTCCCTGGGCAGTTCCACGAAAGCGAAGGGAAACATGAGAAAAGAAGCGAGAAAGTCTCGGTTAATCTTTGCCTTTTTTTGTCTGGCTAGGTGTTGTAAATCGCCGCTAATTCTAATGGTATGCTTGTCAAAAGTCCAGTATAAGGGATAACTGCCGATCGGGTCGCGCAGGGCGATCAAAGAGGATTTTTGACGATCAAAAATAACGAGGGCAAATTCTCCTTCTAAATCTTGCAGTCCTTCAATTCCTTTCTGTTGATAAATTGCCAGGGCGATCGAGGCTTCAGGATTAGTTTTTTCTCTAAAAGCTTCTGGGTAAATGGTTTTTAATTCATCTTGGTAATAGATTTTACCGATGAAGATAACTAGGTTTTTAGTTAGCTCATCTCTGGCATAGGTAATCAGATTACTGGTTAAATTAGAGATATTAAGCTCTGGGGTACTGGCTGGGGATAAACTAATTTCAAATGATCTGCTCATTTTTTTTGGACTAAGAATAGCTAATTACGGGAGTAAACTGTTCACAATGGGCTAGTTCATCTGTTAGGGTTAATTGCTGGCATTCTACCCAAGCGTGAATTTGGAAAGGATAATTATTAATACCAACCATCAAGGTAGCGGGACAACCATAAAAAGTACGCAGCAGATGATAGGCAACGAGGGCGCGTTCTTTACAAACCATCGGTAAAAATAGTTTTCCCGATGCAGTTTCTCGCAGCAGGCGATCGAGATTTTCGATAGTTTCTTTGTCGATATCTTTCCGGTGAGACTTGTGCCATTTTTGCCAAATAGCGATGGTGCGACTCCATCCCAAAACTCGCAAGCTAATCCAACTGAGAGTTAATAAGATTTCGACGGTGTAGGCATTAGGATCGGGTTGAGGATTGAGTAGTTTTCGTCCGATCAAACCGAGTTTTTTAAAAATTGCGATCAAGATAGTTGGCCAAAGATTCCCCTCAGTGAATTTGTTCGGGGGAGGAGATGTAACTAAGATTTTTTTCTCGATTAACGAATTTAACAATTCGCTTAAATCCCCGCAGATTTTTGCTTCTGGAACCTCGTAGAGTTGGCTAATCTCGGTGATAGTTTCCTGATAACTTTTTTCGAGGATTAGATCGACCATTCTCGAGGCGATCTCATCTAATCCATAAAATTGTCCCCGGCGAAAGTCAAGAATATTGATGACGTTCTCATGCTTAAATAGATAGACATCTCGATGGAGTTGGTAAGATTGACCGATCTGGGTTAGCGTGGTTAACATTTTACTCTCACTCTTGTTGAAGAAAAATTAAAATTAGTGAAGAACAGTATCTTTTTAAAGAACTGGAGAGATTCGATGAGTTGTTTTGACTATTATTATAGATAAGAACAGCTTTGTCAAACTAATGAATTTCACTTGTTTCGAGAAACAATTGGATGGTGTGGTGGGGGTTATTGCTAAGTTTGTTTTGTCCTTAGATGATTATAGGCGATTTATCTTTAATAGTGTGAATTTTGGTGCTGAGAGTGATAATCGAGTCAATCAAGATTATTGACTGTTCTGGTGTCTAACAAACCAGGATTAGAAAAGATCGAGAGGTGAGAAAAATGAACAATACAAAAGATGAAATACAACATTCCCACAATCATAAAGACAATTGGTTCAAATTTTTATGGAAAGAACTGGGAGATGAGAGGAACTATCGTCGCCTTGATGTCTTGGTGAAGATTATTGGTGGGTTAGGCGTTTCACTGGTAATTTTTTTTGTGGGACAATACGTTCAAAAACAGTCTTATTACTCCAGTTTATTAGACAAGTATCTAGCATCTACAGAACAGCTATTAATCAGGGATACTCTTGACTTGAGATCCCAAGTGCTGAAGGACGGCAATCCCGATCCCAATGCGACTAAGAAGTCTGCTGAAGCGGACAAAAAGGAAGGGTCGGAAATAATGTCAGAGGAAATAAAGTTAAAGGAAATAAAGTCAAGCATAGACTCTCTTATCCGAGCAAACACCGAACAGACGATACGCTCTCTGAGTGAAGATGATGGTCTTGGGGGGATAATGGGGTTCATCGATAATGGGCCGACATGGCTTAACCATAATATAGAAAGACGGCAGCTGTTAATTAATTTCTTGAGAAATTCACGATTGGGGTTTAAAAATGAAAAAGGAGAAGAAACAAATGGAGCTTTTAGTCCCCTATTGACAGGATTGGATCTTCGTCCAGTCGGAAAAGATTGTCTGTTAAAGTCACCTTTACTGGGATGTGGGTTAGATTTACGGGAAGTAAATCTGGATGGAGCCATTCTTCCCAAAGCTGTGTTGACACAAACCAACTTGCGAGGGGCCAGCTTGAATGATGCGGATCTAAGGGAGGCTACTTTATATAGTGCCGATCTCAGAAAGGCCCATCTCAACCAAGCCGATCTCAACCAAGCCGATCTCAACCAAGCCGATCTCAGGCAAGCCGATCTCAGGCAAGCCAATCTCAGGCAAGCCGATCTCACGGAGGCCGATCTCACGGAGGCCGATCTCACAGGGGCTATCTACAATGACGAAACTAAATGGCCTGATAGATATGATTATCAAAAATCTGGTGCGCTCAGGATCGGGCCTGGAGCCAAACTCAAGGGAGCCAATCTCATGGGAGCCGATCTCAGGGAAGTCGATCTCAGGGAAGTCGATCTCACGGGAGCCATCTACAGTGACGGAACTAAATGGCCTGATGGATATGATCCTCAAAAATCCGGTGCGCTCAGGATCGGGCCTGGAACCAATCTCAAGGGAGCCGATCTCAAGGGAGCCAATCTCAAGGGAGCCGATCTCAGGGAAGCCGATCTCAAGGGAGCCGATCTCAAGGGAGCCGATCTCGATCGAGCCGATCTCATGGGAGCCGATCTCACGGGAGCCGATCTCACGGGAGCGAAAGGAGTCGAACTAAAAGGGGCTAAATTATGTAAAACTATAGGACCGGATCAAATCCAAAATGACAGAGACTGCCCGCCGGGAGCCAATTAGCGAGAAAGAGTAAACAAAACAAAGAAGCCAACGATCTAGGGTATATCCCCCTCGCTCTAATTCCCTTAAGGTTATACCCTAAGGGAATTAGAATTTCTGTCAACTACTGCCTCATGAAAAAGGCTGGATTGGGTCCATCAACATCACCACCTCGTGGATAAGCTTGCACCCGTTCTAAAGAGCCGAGGTGGTAGATTTTTGGCGAACGATAGGCGAGTTTTTGTGGTGTTTCGCCTTCTCGATCGAGGGACAGTTTTTTGTCATCTAAGTTGTGTGTGGACATAGCAACCCTCCAGATCTCTACAGTTCTATTGTACCTTTATCCCCGGTGCGAGTGCCGGGGACTGTAATAATGTGTATCATTCGTCAGAGAAGACTTAACCGTTGTTTGTTTTAAATGCAACCCTTATCCTACAGTCTCTATCGCTCGCTGGGACGTAGTATCAGTATGGTAATCGAAGCCGCACCATCTGAGTTACGAATCCTGACTTTACTGACTTTAATTAGCGGAACTACCCCGGCAATTGTTTTATTTCTGAATAAGGTAATTATCGATCAAGTCTCCCTCCTCTTAACTAAATCTCATCTCGAAGTTCCGGGTGATCTTCTCTGGCACAACCCGATGTTAGTCGCCAGTGTGAGCGGATTAATTTTCCTTAGCTTGTTGACCGATGCCCTGACCACGATCACCAGTTTACTCTTTGCTTCTTTGCGCGATCGAGTGCGAGGATTTGTCGGGGGTAAAGTAATTGATAAAGTCGCTAATTTTCCCGATCTTACTCTCTTTGATAATCCCAATTTATTGAACTTAATTAAGTTAACGGAAAAAGGGATCAATCGTTTAGAAGAATTATCCTTTATCCTGATTACCACTCTCAACGGTTTTTTTATCTTTGTTCCTGCCGTTTTACTATCTACTTCGATCGCTCGGTGGATTCCTCTAATTTTATTTACTTCTGCCGCTCCTTCCGTTTATTTTGATTTAAAATATCGCAAACAAAGCTGGCGCACTGAAGAAACCCAGGCGGGTATCGCTCGTCAGATGGATTTATATAAAAACGTTTTGACCGGTGAATTATACGCCAAAGAAATTCGACTATTTTCTTTACAAACACTTTTATTATCTCGCTGGCAAGAACTTTTAAGTAAATTACTAAAATCGATGGCAAAAGTGCGTCAAAGAGGAACCAGTGTGATTGTCTTCTGGTCAATTTTGAGCGGTGTTGGTACTGCCCTACCATATCTTTATATTGTTTTGGGAACTTTGCAAAAAAAATATACATTAGGAGACCTAGCACTCTACGCCGGTTTAATTTTGCAAGTACGTCAGAGTTTATTTTTGCTGATTAATAATGGTTCGGACTTTTACGACGTGGTTTTAGGGACAACTCCCATTTTTCAGTTATTAGATTTAAAATCCAATCTGCAGCAATTAACTCCTTCTTGGCAAGAACAAGAAAACTTAACGGGGATCGAGATGCAAAATTTATCCTTCTCCTATCCCGACAGTGAAGAATTAATCCTCGATGATCTTAACCTGACGATTCAACCTAGGGAAATTATCGCTTTAGTCGGGGAAAATGGGGCGGGAAAGACGACTTTAATCAATCTTCTCTGTCGATTTTACGATCCCTCAGCCGGGCAAATTCTCTGGAATGGAAAAGATTTACGGGCATTTGATTTAAATGAATTACGCGCCAAAATCGCCGTAGTTATGCAAGATTATGCCCGATTTCCCGCTACAATTTGCGAGAATATTGGCTTTGGTTACTCACCCTTATTAAGAAACTATCCAGCGATACAAGCAGCCTTAAAAAGAGTGAAGATGATCGACCTTATTGAGGAAAATTTTCAAGGATTAGAAACACCCCTAGGTAGAGAATTAGAAGGAGGAATAGAATTATCGGGGGGACAATGGCAAAGAATAGCGATCGCTAGGGCTTTATTACGATTACCAACGGCAGAATTACTCATTTTTGACGAACCGACTGCCTCCCTTGATGCTAATGCAGAATACGAAATCTATCAAATGTTTCGCACTTTAGCCACCGATAAAATGACCATAGTAATTAGTCATCGATTAGCTCTTTGTAAACTGGCAGATCGCATTGTTGTTCTCGAAAACGGTAAAATTAGCGAAGTAGGAACCCACGCAGAACTGATGAGCAAACGAGGACAATATCACCTTATGTTTACTCGTCAAGCTAATAGTTATCAATAACCTGAGTTGCCGATTTTGCCGACTAAAAAACCCCGGTGTGCAGGGGAGGTTAAATTGTGGGAGAAATCCAATGATGAGGATTTTTGTCTGGTTTCCCTCTCTCGCTCTGGAGTGAGAGAATAGTCATACTTAGTTTTTTTGTCCCGATCGAGGGTACTTTCTGAGATAGATCATTGTGATCTAGGGATAAAAAACCGTAATTTTGCCCGATATAACCTTTTATTTGCCCCTATGACTGTCAAAATTCCTCTTAACCCCAATCAGATTCAAAATCTCGATCTCTCATCCTTAGAGACTATTATTCAAGATTATCAGTCCCGATCAGCGATCACCAAACTGGAACAAGCTCTACAATTAGAGATAGATTATCCTCGTGCTGAGGGTGATATGCGGGAATTATCGGAGATACCGGAAGTCAGGCTGTGGTTTTTGCGTTTAGATGCGGTTTATCCCTGGTTAATCTTTATTCTTGACCCAAAACAGGGAGAAATCGCCCGCTATGCTGCTATGTTGGTCCCGCATCAATTCCATCGCGGGGAAGGAATTCAATATAACCCCGAAGCTTTGGAGATTTTTGTGATGCAAAAACTCTTTATTTTGTCTGATTGGCTGAAAAGTCAGCAAATTCCTGCTTCATCTCGCTTAAAATTTTTCGCTCAACAGTTTGGTTACGATATCGACGAGGAATTTCTCTCTCGTCTCTAAAAGCCTCCTGGGCTGACTAGATAAGGTATTTTTAATATATGACAAGCTACTGTCTCACCCAATTTAGCGCCACCAATACCCCTATCAGAGAATCATGGATACAAAATCCTTTAAACGTACCCTACAGCAATCGGATAACTATAACCGCAAGGGATTCGGTCACAAAGAGGAAGTAATGGATGCGATGACCAATGAGTATCAAAGCGACCTGATCCAAGAAATTCGTGAAAATAATTATCGTTTACAACGGGGTGACGTGACGATCTATCTCGCTCAAGCTTTTGGTTTTTGTTGGGGGGTAGAACGCGCTGTTGCTATGGCCTACGAAACTCGTCAACATTTTCCCCAAGAACGTATCTGGATTACTAACGAAATTATTCACAATCCCTCGGTTAATCAGCGTCTGCGCTCCATGGCCGTGGGTTTTATTCCGGTGGAAAATGGCCAAAAAGACTTTACTGTGGTGGAATCGGGGGATGTGGTGATTTTACCCGCTTTTGGGGCCAGTGTCTCGGAAATGCAAATACTTAACGATAAGGGTTGCATGATTGTGGACACCACTTGTCCCTGGGTTTCTAAGGTGTGGAATTCCGTGGAAAAGCACAAAAAAAGCGACCACACTTCGATTATTCACGGGAAATATAATCACGAAGAAACGATCGCCACTAGCTCTTTTGCCGGCACTTATCTGATCGTTTTAAATTTGGCTCAAGCTAATGATGTCGCTAATTATATTCTCCACGGTGGCGATAAAAATGAGTTCTTAGAAAAGTTTAAAAATGCCCATTCCCAGGATTTCGATCCCGATCGCGATCTAGATTATATCGGTATTGCCAATCAAACCACAATGCTGAAAAGTGAAACGGAGGAAATTGGCAAACTCTTCGAGCATACTATGTTGAGAAAGTACGGACCGATCGATTTTAAAGATCATTTCATGAGTTTTAATACCATCTGTGATGCCACTCAAGAGCGTCAAGATGCCATGTTTGAACTGGTGAAAGAACCGCTTTCTTTAATGGTGGTAATTGGTGGTTATAATTCCTCTAATACCACTCACCTACAGGAAATAGCGATCGAGCGTGCCATTCCCTCCTATCATATCGATAGTGCCGAGCGCATTCTCCCCGGTAATCGCATCGAACATAAACCTTTAGGTGGCGATTTAATGATCACCGATAACTGGTTAAATGAGGGAAAAATTGTCGTCGGAGTGACTTCTGGTGCTTCCACTCCCGATAAGGTGGTAGAAGAGGTGATCGAGAAAATTTTTGCGTTCAAATCTTCTTTAGTCCCCGGTTAATTAGCCTAGGTGTGTTAGCCTTTAGCAATGGCTGCATCTCAATTTTGGAGAAATATCTATTGCTCACCATCAGTTATTTTTATCCGTGGGATTGCTGACAAACTGACGTTTGGGTTTACCATTATCAGTAGAACCGTTCGGCTCTTCTCGTTTCTGTCTGGAAGGAAGAGCCAATATTTTCCTAAAAACGGCGGGTTTTATCGATTCCGTAGATAATTCCCGTCACCACGGAAGAGAGAATTAATAACAAAATTAATCCTCCGGGTAAAAAAGATAATATTCCCATGCCGCGCAATATATAAACTAACACAGTCACTAATAGGAAACCGAAAAAAAGAGACTTTAAATAACTAGAGCGCATTTACTTAGATTAACAGTTCCTCTTGACTTAAGTTTAACTTTTCGGCAATCATTGCCAGGATTTTTTCTTCCCTTTTTCCGTTACTGATAGATTCCAGTAACCGGCAATTGAGGATAATTTTTTCCCCGTTGGATAAGGTTAAAATAATCCGTCGGTAATTAGACCCCAAAAAGCCTTTGTACTCTTCTACTTTTGCCTCAACAATTCTCTCTAGAAGATAATCACTTTCACTTCTAAAAGTTAAATGTTGTCGCCTACGGGTTAGGGTAGCGGTACCCTGATTAAAGACATAACTCTCCCAATAGCTGACATCATAAAGTAATAACAGACCTGACAATAAGCATAACATACCCCAGAGATAATAGGGATAATTATGGTGGTGTTCTAGCAGTGCTGACAAGGTATCTAGGGGACTTTTGGCAATAATTTCCTGAGCTTGATATCTATTCACAAAACTCTCAAATCGAGTTTTAAAATCACTAGCTGACTGCACATCCCGAAAATTTTCGATGTAGAGATAGTTATTTCTCCCGACCAATAAAACCGTGTTATTAACAGTTTTTTTCTGCTCAACACTGATAAAAACTTCTTGATAGACAGCCGTAGCTTTAATGTGAGTTAAAGAAAAATTTTCCCGACTAGAAATAGGAAAATTATACTCTTGGACATATTGACAATCTATTCTTTTTGTGCCTAACCTCATGCAGTTGAGATAAGCGCGCTGGAAAGAAACCACATAGGCTAAAAACAGCAAAGGAAACCCAGCCAGAAAAAACCCCAGAAAAGGACGATATTTAGGAGCCTTATTCTCTAATAAGAGTGTAGTCAGCGTTTTTTGCTTAACTCGCATAGGAAACCCTACAGGTACTTTGTTCTAATTGTACTACAGCTTTTTTCAGCATCCTTCTCAGGATCGATTTATTTAATCTGCTGACGGGGAAAATTGTAATGATTATTCACGAAAATCTGACATCAGTCTCTAGACTGCCTCTATCTTGACCTTTTTTGTCTGGGTTTGGCACGGTAAAACCCTGTTTATCGAGTTTTTGTAAAGCTTTGGCGGTTTTTTGTTTATTGTTTGTATTTAAATTAAATATATAAATAAAACTGTTTTTATAAGTTTTTGTCGATTTCAGAAACTTTATAGGCTCTAAAAAATTGTTAATCTAATTTTTAAGCTTTTATTCTCACTCTAGCTATAGCAGATAAAAATTGAGCCTCTTTCCAAGGGGTGGGGAGATGGTCAATAATTGGGATCAAAGCACTGATAAACAAACTCACCATTCAAGCGCACATTTAGGAGAACTTCCATGCCTTTAACACTCGCAGTCTACGGAAAAGGTGGCATCGGTAAATCGACAACAAGCTGTAATATTTCGGCTGCTTTAGCCAAAAGAGGCAAAAAAGTCCTACAAATAGGCTGTGACCCCAAGCATGATAGCACTTTCACCCTGACAGGCTTTCTGATTCCCACAATCATCGATACCCTGCAAGAAAAAGATTTTCACTACGAAGACATCTGGCCTGAAGACGTTATCTATGACGGTTACGGTGGTGTCAAATGCGTGGAAGCAGGGGGACCCCCGGCCGGTGCCGGTTGTGGCGGTTACGTCGTCGGGGAAACGGTGAAATTATTAAAAGAATTGAACGCTTTTGATGAATTTGACGTGATTTTGTTCGATGTTTTGGGGGATGTGGTCTGTGGAGGATTTGCCGCACCCTTAAATTACGCCGATTACTGCATAATTGTCACAGATAACGGCTTTGACGCTCTTTTTGCCGCCAATCGCATCGCCGCTTCCGTCCGGGAAAAAGCGCGCACCCATCCCCTGCGACTAGCCGGATTAATTGGTAATCGCACCTCAAAACGCGATTTAATTAATAAATATGTAGATCATGTTCCCATGCCAGTGTTAGAAGTTTTACCCTTAATTGAAGATATTCGCGTCTCCAGAGTTAAAGGTCAAACTCTCTTTGAAATGGCCGACAAGGAGCCGATGTTAAGTTATGTTTGTGACTATTATCTCAACATTGCCGATCAGATTTTAGCCAAACCAGAAGGAGTTATTCCCAAAGAATCTGCCGACCGGGAATTATTCACTTTATTATCGGATTTCTATCTTAATGCCGATAAACCCAAAGTTAACGCCGAGGAAGAATTAGACCTGATGATGGTTTAGATTATTTTGTCGGGTGGGTTAGGGACAGCGTAACCCACCAAAACCCACCAATAACCACCAATAAACTCTTTTTCTGGGTGGGTTACGGCGAATAATTAACTTATTAGTTAATAGCCTAACTTATCGTCGCCTAACCCACCCTACCCACGGGCCCACCACCCAACTCGATGCAGCTTTAGAACTTAAGTTATCAGTATGTATGTATGTATTTCTTTTGTCAGCTTAATTCCGATGGGGACAAACTGGTAGAAGTCTGAGGATTGAATTTTGATCCGTCAGAAGAAGAAACTAGAAATTTTTAATCCATCAGAAGATAGTAAACTACAAAAGATTAGAGAACAGATAAAACGAGAAAACCTAAATAAACCAAGTTAAAGGAGAACCCAAAAACATGACCGCCACTCAAGAACCGAGCGCTTTACAATTTGATTGTGAAACCGGCAACTATCACACCTTTTGTCCGATTAGCTGTGTTGCTTGGTTATACCAAAAAATCGAAGATAGTTTCTTCCTTGTTATCGGCACAAAAACCTGTGGTTACTTCCTGCAAAATGCTATGGGGGTGATGATTTTCGCCGAACCACGTTATGCTATGGCTGAATTAGAAGAAGGGGATATTTCCGCTCAACTAAAAGACTACGAAGAACTAAAACGCCTCTGCTTACAAATTAAACGAGATAGAAACCCTAGCGTTATCGTTTTTATTGGTACTTGTACCACCGAAATTATCAAAATGGACTTAGAAGGATTAGCACCGAAACTAGAGTCAGAAATCGGTATTCCTATCGTGACAGCGCGCGCTAATGGTTTAGATTATGCCTTTACCCAAGGGGAAGATACCGTCCTCGCTTCTATGGTGCATAAATGTCCCGAAAAAGTTAAGCACGAAGATGAAAAAGAAGAACGGAATGCCATCCAGAAACTCTTAACTTTTGGACGTAAAAAAGAAGAAATTAAACAGGAAGAATCGGAATATAAAGACCATCCTCCTTTAGTTTTATTTGGTTCCGTTCCCGACCCAATTGTGACTAATTTAACCCTAGAATTGAAAAAACAAGGAGTTAAAATTGATGGTTGGTTGCCAGCTAAACGCTTTACCGAATTACCGGTAATTGAAGAAGGTTATTATGTCGCTGGTGTCAATCCTTTTCTATCACGAACTGCCACCACTTTAATGCGTCGTCGTAAGTGTAAATTAATTGGCGCACCCTTTCCCATCGGTCCGGATGGAACCCGCGCTTGGATAGAAAAAATCTGTTCGGTTTTGGGAGTACAACCGCAGGGATTAGAAGAAAGAGAGGCAAAAATTTGGGAAAGTTTAGAGGATTATCTGCAACTTGTGCGCGGTAAATCGGTCTTCTTTATGGGGGATAATTTACTAGAAATTTCTCTGGCACGTTTCCTAATTCGTTGCGGGATGACTTGTGATGAAATCGGTATTCCCTACATGGATAAACGCTACCAAGCGGCCGAATTAGCATTACTAGAAAAAACCTGTAATGATATGGGTGTTCCCATCCCGAAAATTATCGAAAAACCTGATAACTACAATCAGATTCAGCGCATTTACGAGTTAAAACCCGATTTAGTGATTACAGGAATGGCCCATGCAAATCCCTTAGAAGCGCGGGGAATTAACACTAAATGGTCGGTAGAATTTACTTTTGCTCAAATTCATGGTTTTACCAATGCGCGAGATATTTTAGAATTAGCTACTCGTCCCCTGCGTCGCAACAATAACCTCAAGGAATTGGGTTGGGACAAGTTAGTTAAAGAGTCGGCAAAAGTGTAAATTTGTTTTCAAAAGGCTACAATCATCAGGTAAGGAAAATCAATTCCTTACCTTTTTTCTGTATTTAGTTCACTTCAATGTCCAATAACTTATCTCACCAAAAACCCCATCATCTCAACTTTAGCAGTGAGGATTTAGGCACGGCAAAACCGACTATCACCCTATTATCGGGGGAACCAGAACGCTCGCGCTATATTGCTGAAACTTATTTACAAAATGCACGTTTACTATCGGATTATCGCGGATTAAATAGTTATCTTGGCTATCTAGATAATTCTACCCCAATTCTTCTGGCTACCAGTGGCATGGGTGCGCCATCTTTGAGTATTGTGGTTAATGAATTAATACAGGTGGGAATTAAAACTATTATTCGTATCGGTACTTGTGGCGCAATTCAAAATAGAATAAAAATTGGTGATATTATTATCTCGCAAGCGGCTTTATGTAGGCAAGGTGCAGCTAATGATATTGCTCCTCCGGAATATCCCGCAGTGGCGGATCCTTTTTTGACAGTTGCTCTAGTCAAATCGGCTCAATTTTTGGGAGTAAATTATCATTTAGGTATTACCGCTTCTGTGGATAGTTTTTATGAAGGACAGGAAAGAATCCTGTCTTCCGCTAACCCTTATCTTCAGCGTCACTTAGAGGGAATTACGGAAGAATATCGACGTTTAAATATTCTCAATTATGAAATGGAAGCGGGAACTTTATTTAAAATGGCGGGGGTTTATGGATTTACTGCCGCTTGTATTTGTGCTGTGATTGCCCAAAGAAGTAAAGAGGAAGGGATTAGTTTAGAAAGCAAACAACAGGCTATCGAAAAAGCGATTCAGGTGGCAATATTGACCGTTAGCAACCTCTCCCTATCCTCAATTGATTAATGTTCAGAAATCATCTTCATTAAGACTTCCTCTTTTTCCTGACTTTCGGGATAACAGGAGATAAGTTTAGCGCGTAATTCTTGGGACAAAATAATTGATCGCCTTGTCTAAGTATGGTATATTAGTTTGCTCAAAAAAGTGTATTTTGTTGCGAATATGTAATAATTTTTGACAAAAGTAAATTCTCACCCCCAAAAATTTGCTTATTCTTAGTCTTCTAAGCTAATCTTGATGGGATTAACTTGCCATCGGTAAAGTCAAAACCGTTAGCGACGAGACGATTATAAAGTGAGATAATGGGAAAAAATTGGTTTTAGCTTTAAGGATGGTATTATGTCAGACGCAACGCAGTTAACACCGGAAAAAATTGCTCAGTACCGTATTGAATTTGCGGACAATGAGAACGCTTTAATTGCACTTGATGTTATTGAGGAATGGGAGGGAGATTTAGCAGATGCTGCTGAGTCTATTGCCACTCGTAACGGGATTGAAGGGGTAGAAGATAATGCTGATTTTCGTTGGTTTGTTATTGTTCTTATGACTGGTTATAGGCGGATATAGCTAAGTCTAGATTATCTTCCCTTTCCCCTCGGATGCGAGATCTATAAGCATTCCCCAGATTATTTTGTGTCGTTGCCCACTCATAAGGAAAGGTGGCAGGGGTATATACTTCTAATGACTGGTTATAGGCGGATATAGCTAACTTTAGATTATCTTCCCTTTCCCCTCGGATGCGAGAACTATAAGCGGGAGCATCTCACTTACGCGATAAGTAATTATACTTAGCCTAAAAGCCACTCTTAATCGTGTCTTGGAACGAAATAGAGGCTTTTAAAGACTGCGTACATGGAGAATTAAAACAAGAA
>NZ_JADBUE010000350.1:0-2681 GCF_020245805.1 Microcystis sp. M179S2
ACACCGAACGCAATAAAGATAACAAAACTTTCAACTACACGTCAACCCCGCCTGGCGCAAATATATTGTTATGCACAGTTGCCTAACTCAATATTTGTTTTTCAATCTCTTTAATAAAATCAAGTGATGGTTGGTATAACTTTACAACTGTTTCTTCGTCAAAGTCAAAGAAGTCATTATAGTCTCCCTTTTGTCTTTTCTCAAATAGCTCTGAATAATGTTTTCCTAGTTCTTTACTTATCAATCCGGTGGGAATGAATAGTTGTCCGAATTTTTGTCGGCTACCGGAATGACTTGAGGTCTCAACACCATTTTTTACTAGCAGCGCTCCAACGTAACCCTTCGGTAAAGTACATCTTTTAAGGAGTTTAGGGGAGCCATAGTTTTGAGGAAAAAAGAACTATGGGATCCACAACAGGCACACTGCAGCAAGTAATGTTTTCACTTATCGAGATTTGGAAGGCAAGTGGCAAAACACAGCTTGAATTTTGCAAAGGGAAGGATATTGCCTACCATACATTTCATTACTGGTTAAGAAAGTATAATCAACAAGATCAGCTTACCGATGGTCGATCTGGTTTTCGCAGAATCGTGGTCAGGCAGCAGGAGGGACTACGGGCGGGTGGTGTTGAACTGGTCTATCCCGATGGCCGGAAGCTAGTTTTCCATCCACCGGTCGATGCTTCATTTTTACGCAGCCTTTTAAGCTGATCATGCTTTCACTTCCTTCATCGTGTCGTTATTTTTTGTATTGCCATCAAACCGACATGCGCAAGGGCTTCGATGGCTTGAGCGGACTTGTACGTGAAGGCTTAATGAAAGATCCATTAAGTGGAGACGTATTTATCTTCTTCAACAAAAGACGTAGCCATGTAAAGTTGTTGCTTTGGGAGCGCGATGGATTTTCCATCTATCACAAGCGATTAGAAGGTGGCCGATATGAATCGCCCACCACTCACTCAGAATTAAGAAGCGATGAACTCATGCTGATCCTTCAGGGTATTTCACTCAAAAGTGTGAGAAGACTAAAGCGTTTCGATATCAGTAAAAATAATTTTCAATGATCTTCACAAAATGCATTTATAAACCCTGATGTGTTTTAAATTTGCATCGTGGACGAAGCCGTGCTTGATTACAAAGAAAAATATCAGTCAGCGTGTATTGAAATCATCAACCTTCGCCACGAACTCGATCAACTCAGGCGATTGGTTTTCGGTTCGCGTCACGAGCGTTTCATTGCCAATACCCCACCCGAACAATTAGCCCTTGATCTTACAGCCGAAACGGTGCAAGCCGCACCAGTGCCTGTTCAGGCCATTGAGTACACACGCCAGCGGAGAAAAGAAAAAACAGAAAAAGTACAGACAGGCAGAATGAGACTCCCGGCAGATCTGCCACGTGAACAAGTCATCCTTGAACCCGAAGGAGATGTGAGCGGATTAAAAAAGATCGGAGAGGAAATTACGGAAGAACTCGAACGCATACCCGGAAGATTGTTTGTTCGTCAGTATGTGCGTCCTAAATATGCAAAGGCTGGTGGCGAAGGTGTCCTCATAGCAGACCTTCCTGTGCGGCCTATTGATAAAGGCATTCCAGGCCCGGGATTATTAGCCCAGATCATTATAGACAAATACACCGATCATTTACCGGTACACCGGCAGATACAACGCTTCGGGCGCGAAGGCATCAAGCTTTCATCTTCAACACTCACCGACTGGATCGGTGGTACATGCACCCTGCTCGAGCCACTTTATGATACTCTCAAAGCGAACGTTTTGTCCTCCCATTATCTTCAGGCAGATGAGACACCGATAAAAGTTTTAGATAAAGATAAAAAGGGAACGACTCATCGCGGGTATCATTGGGTGTATCATGCACCTGTTGAGCGGTTGGTGTTGTTCGACTACCGCGAAGGCAGAGGTCGTGAAGGGCCGCAAGAGATACTGAAAGATTTTACCGGGCATTTACAGACCGATGGCTATGCGGTGTATCAGGACTTTGATAAGAAGTCAACCATTAAACCATTCAACTGCATGGCCCATGCACGAAGAAAATTTGATGAAGCCAAAGATAATGACCTAGTGAGGGCTTCCTATGCGTTAACCGAAATACAAAAGGTTTATGCTATAGAGCGACAGGCAAAAAATGAAACCCTTTCCACAAAGCAGCGTCAGGCGTTGCGCCAAGAGCAATCCCTTCCCATTCTTCAAGCGTTGAAAGACTGGATGCTGGAAAATTACAAAATGGTTTTACCCAAGAGCGCCATTGGGCAAGCCCTTCATTATAGTTTGGAACGGTTCGACAAACTCATGCTTTACACCACCGATGGAAAATTAGAAGTTGATAATAACCTAATCGAGAATGCCATCAGGCCTGTGGCCATCGGAAGAAAGAACTATTTGTTTGCAGGTTCACACAACGGAGCCAGAAGAGCAGCGATGCTATATTCTTTCATCGGCACTTGCAAAATCAATGACGTCAATCCCTTCGAGTGGCTCAAGAACACACTCGAAACTATACCTCAACATCCTGTCAACAAATTATACGAGTTGATACCGCGCAAGGTGTAGTTTACCGTGGGCTTACCGTTCAAAAATCTGCGGGCAAAGAAAATGTAAAACTTGTTCCGGCTCAAACCGGAAGTGAAGACTTCTCTTACTTCGCTGAAAAAGTACCAGGGT
>NZ_JADBUE010000351.1:0-3298 GCF_020245805.1 Microcystis sp. M179S2
AATAAACTTAAACTAATAAAACGGAGAGGCTATGGCTTTAGAAACTTTCGGAATTTTTGGGTTAGAAGTATGTTATCTTGGCATCTTGTATGTTGATTTAGCATAAAGGGTAACGAAGAGCCGAAATTAGATTAGCTTTCTCCGCAAAATAATAAGATATATCTGGTTGAACTTCTCGATAACCCGACTTGCGAAAACTGCAATTATCTTTGGCATTAAAGGCCAAATTTTTTAGGGTAGCATAGAGACTAACAGCGAAGATCAAAATAGCATGATCGCTGGCATGATCGTTACCAATAGGAGTCATTTCTAATCGATAATAGCCATTGTAATAATAACTTTTTCCTTGATTTTCTGGGAAGTTGTTAATTGCTTCTAAGTATTCTTCCCAACTGCCTTTAATCCATAAATCTGTCGAGATAGTAGTTTCTAGCTTTTGCATAATCTTAGCCTCAATTTTATGGAGTTAACCTTGAAATTGAGTGATTAACCAACGTCCCACCTGACTTTGATCTCTGGTGCGTGCCTGTTGTAAAGCTGACTCTAAAACCGCGAGTTTTAAATTAGGTAAAACCTTTGATATATCAATTCTTTTGCTCCCTCGATCGATTATTTCAAAGGCGAATATTTGAGGATCATCTACCTTAACACTCCAGTATTCACTAACCCCTAATTCTTCGTAGAGTAAGCGTTTATTACCTAAGTCATCATTGAGGGTAGATTTTGAGATTTCAATGACTAAATCTGGTGGAGGATACTGATTTAAATCAATAATCGAAGTACCGTAGGAAATTAGATTAGCTTTCTCTCCTAGATAGTAAGATATATCTGGCTGCACTTCTCTAATTCCTCTTTTGCGATAGGAACAAGTGGGGAGTCCTTGAAAAGGAATTTCTTTGAGGATAGCGTAGAGACTCACCCCCAAAAAGACAACGTGATGATCTCTAGCGTGTTCAAATCCAATAGGAGTCATTTCTAATCGATAATAGCCATTGTAATAATAACTTTTTCCTTGATTCTCTGGGAAGTTTTTAATTGCTTCTAAGTATTCTTCCCAACTAGCTTTAATCCATGAGTCAGTTATCCCCTTAGTTTCTAACTGTTGCATAGTTATCCAGTCCCGCTTTCAACTTTTTCTCTAATTATAGCAACTATTGCTTAAATCAGAACCAGGGAACTGAGCAAGTATAATGATAGAATAGATTAATCGAGGGAAAATTAGCCCAATTATGACCACAACTTATGATTATATAATTATCGGTGGTGGTATCACCGGTTCCGCCTTAAGTTATGAACTAGCTAACCTAGGCAGTCGAGTCCTCTTATTAGAAAAAGAAACCCATCCCCTCAACGCCACTTTCTACAGTTACGGGGGTTTAGCCTATTGGTCAGCTACCACAGAAATCCAGAGAAAATTATATCAAGAAGGTCGAGAAATTCAGCGCAATTTATCGCAGGAATTGGGCATAGATAACGAATACCGGGACATAGAGCTAATTCTCACCGTGAACCCCGAAGATGATCCAGTCGCTGTGGCCGAAAAATTTGCTATCTTTGCTATTACTCCCGAAATTCTCGATCCGCAAGCAGCGATCGCTTTAGAACCTCTATTAAATCTCGCTGCTATCTCCGGAGTTTTACGACTACCCCACGGTCACATTAACGCCGAAAAAACTAATCTTGCCTATCAACAAGCTTTTCTACGTCTGGGAGGCACGATTATTCGGGAAGCTGTCATCGAATTAATTGAAACTGCATCGAGAATTACCGGCGTAAAAACTCCTAAAAATAATTATCATGCTGGGGAAACTATCGTCTGTGCCGGGGGATTAACCCGGTCTTTACTGCAAAAATCTGGTATTGCTGCTCCCGTCTATTTTACCCATGCCCAGGTGATCAAAATTCCCCCCACTGAGATCAAATTAAACACCCTAGTTATGCCCGCAATTCCTGCCAGATTGGTATTAGAGCAAAAAATTACCCAACTAGAAAATCAGGGCATTTGGCAGAGAGAAACCCCAGAAATAATTGCCAGTGTTTTAGAAACGGGGGCGGTACAATTCCGGGATCAAAGTCTTTATCTAGGGCAAATTAGCGCCATTATCACCGATCCAGGCGGGAGTTTAAACCCTCTGGCGGGGGAAAAAGCAATACGCGCCGCCGTGGGGACATTGCTGCCCTCTTTAGCCTCTCTCCCCGGCAGCTGTCATCATTGCCTAGTGGCCTTTGCTCCCTCGGGACGGCCCCTAGTGGGAGCGATCGCCGATAAAGTGGGATTGCAGGTATTTTCTGGCTTTACCAGTACACTCGTATCGGCTCCGCCCCTAGCTCGACGTTTTGCGCGTCATCTGCTGGGGGAAAATGACGAGATAATTAGGGTTTGCTGAAAAAGGTTTTCGTGGGGACAGGGTGTGGCCCCCCCAACCCCCCCGACATCGGGGGGGCAGGTGGGGTGTGGGGTGTAGGTTTTTACCCATTTTCATCTGGTAAATTACCTAATTTTCAGGGAAAAAGTCCAGGAATTTTCCCCCCGATCCCTCCCAGATCTGGGACTTTTTGATTGACCAAAAGTCTAAAAGTCTTACCCAACAAGGTTTTTAGATTTATTTAGCAAACCCTAATTGCTAATTGACAAAAGTTAAGAGAGAAATTAACTGATGGTTGCCATTAATCCTAATCGACTTTTTCCAACTGCCAAAGAATTTGGTTTCCCTCGCGTCTGACCCGGGAGATTACCCAATTTCGCCACGGCCAATGGTCGCCGCGACTGGTAACGGCCCCTGGATTAATATCCATTAAATCGGCCACTTCGGCGCTGGTAATCAAATAACCGCGATTGGCCACTTCATCGGCAATGCGTAGGGTTTCGATGAGATTTCTTAGCTGGTCAACTCTTTCTCCCCGGGGTAATTGGATTTCATCGCCAGCGCTATTAGGTGGTTCATTCATAGTTAGGGTCTGGTCAAAGTTTATTAACAATTAAAAATTGTCGGTTGAGGCAAACAAGCAAGCTTCCCCTATCGTTATTCTATCGATTTCATCAATAATAGTCCTGATCAAAACAGTCCTATCCCGTCACATCTTTACTAAAACCCCAAAAACCCCTTGACAAAAAACACAAAATATAGTAGGGAAATCAGGGAAAGTGGTTAGCGGTCACTAGACCTCTTGCAAAAGTCTTAAGTCGATCCTTGTACAGCAACATTTTTGAAGATTATCAACTACTAATAAATAATTAACTGAAAGTCCCTCCCATTATTGTTTCTATCGTTTGTTTTCGGATTTATGCAAGAGGTCT
>NZ_JADBUE010000352.1:0-9762 GCF_020245805.1 Microcystis sp. M179S2
GGTTTAATTGTTTTTCAGCTTTTCGATAGTAGTTCGGACAATCAATTTGATGGCCTTCGCTATCTACTAAGAAAAACTTTAATCCCACATCAATCCCAGTGGCTTTCTGGGAAGGTGTTAAAGGCTTAACGGTGTCTCTGGGGTCTAATTTAATGCAGAACTGCACATAATAACCATCGGCACGATTAAGGATTCTTACCCGTTTAATTTGGTCTGGTTGATAATAATTAATATCTCTAGAGCCAATCAGTTTAAGAGTGCCAATACCTTTTTTGTCTGTAAAGGTAATATGACGTTTATCTTTTGATAGTTTCCATCCAGATACTTTATACTCAACAGAACGGGAATGTTTTTTAAACTTAGGGTAGCCTTTCTTTCCTTTAACTTTATTTTGGCAATTATCGTAAAACCGAGTAATTGCCCGCAAGGTTCTTTCTACGGCAGTCTGGCAAGCATGGGAGTTTAAATCATCAACAAATTTAAACTCTTTCCTTAATGCTGTGTTGTACCGAAATAACTCGGTTTTGCCAACACCCTGATTATCCATCCAATAACGCAGGACTTTATTCCGAACAAATTGGGTTGTCCGTATTGCTTCGTTAATGGCTTCTATCTGATTAGGTTTTGGCTTAACTTTGTATTCTAGTACAAACATTTTGACAATGCTAGACTGGGTATCAATATCTTAACACAAAATTCTTTAAGTTGACACGGCCTCCTGCCAACCGCCTGCTGCCTTCGTTGACGTGAGCCAAGAGGGCTGCAAGGGATTGTCAATTTAATCATATTTAATCTTAAAATAGAGAATTGTCCCCGCTAAGATAAAAGTAACAAAATTAGCGACAATAATCGGTTTGCTGCTCACATAAATCCCGTAGATTAGCCAAAGAAAAACCCCCAGACAAAAGCAAATAAACATAGTTAGGGACAAGTCCTTAGCCGAACGATAACGCCAAGTTTTAATCACTTGGGGTAAAAAAGAGACAGTGGTTAATATTCCCGCCACGATCCCGATTAGTTCAATAATATTCACCGCTTATCCTCTTGGCTTAGTTTCTCTCATTTTAAACTGTTGACTATCTAAATTACTGGTTAAGACGGCTCTCTCGACATCATCGGGTAAAGTGTTCGTAAATGTGACATTTTTTCCCCATTGTTTCTATTGAGCGATTACTATCACTGAAGTGCCGATTTGTACCTTTTCAAATAAAGCCTTTATATCTCGATCGCGCATCCTGACGCAACCGTGGGAGACGGCCCGGCCGATGAGATTTTCTTGCGGTGTACCGTGAAAACCGATAAAATTCGCTCCATCGGTCCAAAATCCGATCCAACGCGCCCCTAAAGGGTTGTTTTTTCCCGATGGCACCAGTTGCCCGGTGAAAGGATGTTCCCAGACGGGTTCCCGCACCATCTGAATCACCCTAAATTGTCCCGTCGGGGTTTCCCAACCCCGACGACCGATCGCCACTGGGTAAGAAGCAATTATTTTCTGTCCTTGGTAAACAAAAACCCGTCTTTTTTTTAAATTCAGCAGCAAACGGGTTTCCGTTCGGGTTGCCGTGGTTGCGGGAAGGGAATTGCCCAGACTAATCGGGGGATTGAGGAAAAATTCCCCTATTCCTAGACATAAACAGAGAATCGGCAGCAAAACTCGCATCTGATACCAGCAAAGTCAAAATTTTTATCTGTATTCTAATCTGATTGTGAGGATGTCAAACCGTCGATATGGTGAGTGCGGGAGGGAAGGATAAAATCGGAGTCGAGTTGGGCTAATTCGGTTACACTAATCCCTAGCTGGAATATTAACTTTTGTAACTATGACCGCCGCTATTGCTCTCGATCGCGTTTCTAAAATCTATAACAATCTCCCAGTAGTTAACGAGCTTTCCTTTACCATCGAAAAAGGGGAAATCTTTGGTTTACTCGGTCCCAACGGTGCGGGAAAATCGACGACAATCCGCATGATTATCACCCTAACCGAAGCGAGTCAAGGAGAAATCGCAGTGGCGGGGTATGATGTGAAAAAATACCGCGATCAGGTGAAGAAAAATATAGGGGTAGTCTTGCAACAGATTAGCGTTGATGGGGAATTAACCGTCTGGGAAAATCTGGAATTTCACGGCCGGATGCACCATATCCCCAATCCCCAGAGACAGGAATTAATCGATCGCTATTTAGATTATGTCAGTTTAAGCGATCGAAAATCTGCCCTTGCCAAAACTCTTTCCGGAGGGATGAAACGACGTTTACAGATTGCTCGCGCTCTTCTTCACGAACCAAAAATACTCTTTCTCGATGAACCGACGGTCGGTTTAGATCCCCAAAATCGTCGTCGTTTGTGGGAAGTAATTCGCGATTTAAACCAGCAAGGAATGACAATTTTATTAACCACTCACTACATGGAAGAAGTGGAATTTCTCTGTCAGGATAACGGCACAGGAAAACTGGGCAGAATTGGCATTATGGACGCAGGCAAATTAATCGAATTAGGAACTATAACGGATTTTCGCACTAAGTATGGCGAGGGTTTAGTTATCAAACAAGTTGGCGATAAAATCGATTATAAATTCTTCCCCACCGTGGCTGATGCCAATGCCTATCTTGACAGTTTGAGCGATAAAACTGGAGTAATGTGCCGCCCTTCCAACCTCGAAGATATCTTTGTGGAACTGACGGGACATCAATTAGATTAAATTCTTGGTTTGGCTGTTAGGAAGTTGTTCAGTTATCGGTCTTTGACTCCGGTTTTTCTGAGATTAACTGTGTTTAAATCGGCGTTTCTTGGCTTTTATCTGATGTCTATTTTATGGGCCAACCTGCTAGAGTCTAGGTCAATTAGCTGAGGCTGTCCCTAAAAACCGAGTTCAAACCTAAAAAAAGAGGCTTTTAGCGGTTTTTAAGCTTTTTGAGCCAGATAAATGGCCTAGGAAGGGAACTTTTTCCCGAGAGGGAGAGTCATCGGGAACTGGATAAAAACTAGATTCCCCTCTCGATCGATAGACAAAATTGACGGTAATCGTTTAGAATGAAGCACTGAATACTGACGAGATGACAATTATCCCTATGACCGATCTCCAGACAAAAACTAGATGGTCAACAGCGCGGCGATATTACGAATTGCTTAGTGTTTTAGTGGAACGTAATCTCAAGGGACGCTATCGGGGTTCTTTTCTGGGGGTTTACTGGTCCTTGTTAAATCCCCTGATTATGACTGCACTATACACGGCAATTTTCGGCACGGTTTTCGCCTCTTATTTTGATAATTCTATAGTTAACTATGTCCTAGCGGCTTTCACTGGTTTAGTAGTAATAAATTTCTTTAATGCTTCCACTAACCAAGCTTTACCTAGTATCGTTAGTAATGGCAGTATTTTAAATAAAATTCGTCTGCCGGTTAGCATCTTTCCCCTTTCGATGGTAGTGGCAAATATTTTTCAATTTGCTATTAGTATCTTTCCCCTTTTGGCTATAGTAACTCTCTGGAAATCTCAAAGTTTAATTAATGTAATTGCTCTGATTTTTCCCGTGATCGGTCTTTCTCTGGTTTGCACGGGAGTGGGTTTTTTTGTCAGTACCCTCTACGTTTTCTTCAGAGACTTACCCTATTTTTACGAAATTGTTTGTTTTGTCGCTTGGATTAGCAGCCCGATTTTTTATCCCCCGGAAATTATTCCTCCTTCCGTACAACCATTCCTCCTATTAAACCCATTATTGCCAGTAATCGAAAGTATTCGCCAATTGTCCCTTTCCCCCGGATTACCGGATTTTGGTTTGATTTTTCAATCTCTACTCGGTGGGATCATCATCTTAGGAATTGGTTGGACTTGCTTCCGACTCTGGCGACATTTATTTATGGATTTATTATAAATGACAGAAGTAATTCGACTCGATCAAGTGTCTCTCGAAAGACGTACTCAAGAAGAATTCTCCTACGATCTAAAAAGGACAATCTTCTCTATTCTTGAAGGTAAATATCGTCAACCGGCCAAAAAATTAGTTCTAGATGATATAGATTTAGTCATTAATTCTGGAGCAAAATTAGGTATCATTGGAGCTAATGGCGCAGGAAAATCTACTCTCTTAAAAGTTATTTGTGGTATTCTGGAACCGACAAAGGGACAGGTGAAAGTCAGGGGACAAATTGCCTCTCTAATTGAATTAGGAGCGGGTTTTGATCCAGATTTACCAGTAAAAGATAATATTATTCTCTATGGGGTAATGCTGGGATTTTCCCGTCAGGAAATGAAGGAAAAAACCAAAGATATCCTTGACTTTGCTGAGTTAGAAGAATATATGGGAGCGCCGGTGAAATCTCTTTCTTCCGGGATGGTGGCTCGTTTAGGATTTGCGATCGCAACAGAGGTTCACCCCGATATTCTTATTCTTGATGAAGTCCTTTCCGTCGGGGATGAAAGTTTTAAAAATAAGTGTAAACGACGGTTAAAAAAATTCTGGAATTCTAACGCTACTATTTTAGTAGTTTCCCACGATTTGACTTTAATTCAAGAGTCCTGTAACCAAGCAATTTGGCTGAATAAGGGCCAGTTGCAATGTCAGGGTAAATCGGAAGATGTAATCAAGTTTTATTTGGATTCCGTGCATCAAAATGAAGTTAATTTTTAATTAAGTAGGTAAGCTCAGTTAATTTATCTACGTTTGGCTCTCTTGGGTTTGGTGGGTAAAATGTATTATAGGGTACATTCCTGCTGGCGGTCGCAACGCGCTCGCTACGCGAGACCAACTGGAACGAACCACAAAGACACAAAGGACACAAAGATTGATCGCTTCTAGATAATCTAAACTTATCACACAAAGAAGAAGAGAGCCTACGTTTGACTTAGTTGAAAACGCTGTAACAAAATAAAAAACCTCGGTGTCCAGCCGAGGTAGCGCTAAGTTATGTAGGAGAACTCAAGCAAATCTGTCAATGGGGTAAACCCAAACCCCGAAAACTTTTTTAAGCTAGTAGGCCAAGTTTTTTGCCGTTGTCTCGGACTCAAGGAATCATCTTCTGTCCTATACTCTTCGAGACAATCTGAACTGGCTTGGTGTCTTGGCTGTTTTGCTTTAACTTTTAGTTCATATAAATAAATGTAACAATATTTTTACAAATTGTAAAGAAGAATTGACAAAATAAAACTTATATGAGTTATAAGCTGAGTTAATATTTTTCGCCGATCGAAGCTAGGGAGGTAATATATAGGGAGATTGGTTCACTAGCGTGACAAGGTGTACCCAGAATGTCCTATTTGTTTTTGTTACCACTATTCACCGCTGCTCTGGCTGCCTATTTCTGGCAGAAGTCCAGCGATGAGATCGCTTATCTGGCCAGTGCCGCCACGGTAATTAGTTTAGTGTTGAGTCTGGTTTTAGCTCCTTGGCAGATTCAGCTATTAATTCTCTTGACAGTTGTGATTGTCGTCACCTTTTTATGGCAAGGACGAGAAGAGCAGAAGAATCTCCCCGTCCCCACTCCAGAAACCGTCGGCGAGAAAAAGTATCGTGGCGCCACCTATATCGAGCCAACAGTCGCCGAAGCTCCTGTCAAGGAGCGAGGGGGTAAATATCGCGGTGCGGAGGTTAAAATCACCAATAATCCGACGGTGGCTAACCCAATTCGCTCCTCATCTCTCAAATATCGCGGCGCTGGTTCAGCAAACAAGGACCAGTAATCAGTTATCAGTTATCAGTTATCAGTTATCAGTTATCAGTTATCAGATTTGAGTTTTAAGTGAGTAGTATTAAATAGAAGTTTCCTACTGTCTTTTCACTGTTTACTGTTTATTGTTCACTGTTCACTGAAACTTCCCACTTATCTACTGGTCTTGAATATAAGGCTGATTATTTTTGATACAATTGTATGCCTTTTGTAACTCGATTCCCAGATAACCGATATGTTCGGGAATAATTGCGGGATTGGTAGCGGCAAGCTCGCGGATTAATTTGAGGGGATTTTTGCCTTGATAACAAGCGACAACTTCCCCGCTGCCGGGGGTAGTTTGTTGGACAAGAATTTGTTCTTTTTCCACAGAAATCAAAAAGTTACCGCTAGGGTCAAAAAAGTCGCGCTGATTGACAATTTTATCGTACTGGGTGGCGATTAATCGTTCGACATTCTCCCAAGTATCATCGTATATATGGGCCGATTGACTAATAGTAATCAATGGACCCAAGGTTAAATTATACTGGGAGCGTTGATTGATTTCTTGGCAAATATGTTGCTGTAAAGCGCGCAATCCCATGGCATTTGCCGGCCAAGCGGCAAACATATCATTACTTCTAAATATTGCGGTGAGAGATAATTCATTTTCCACCACTCGCACCCAAATATGATTTAAACAGGGACTACCTCCCTTTTCGTGGTCTTTCACATCCCAGAGGGACATAACTGCACTAGCAGCATCAATTTCTGAGATTAATTTATTAATAACCTGTGCAATTTGGTCCCGGCCAAACCAAGAGCGCAATCTTTGACCGTAGGTGTATTTAACTCCTTGGTGTATAGGAGAATCATCGAGAATTTGTCCAATATATTCGGTAAGAAAAGCTCTATCTATAGGCAAATAATTAGGTTCAGGAAAATAAAAGTCTGGGGGTTCATCGGTAACAACGGCCATTAGGTCAATTAATTCTTGCCATTTACCATCATATCCTGTCGGTCTAATTGTGCCGGTGGTTTTAATCTTTTGGAGAATTTTTACCCAGGTTTCGGCAATAGTTTTTCCTTCAATGCGATGACCGTATCTTGTCCCGGGTAGGAGAGAAGGAAGATTTTCTGAGATAGGAAAGGTTAATGGTTTTCCCCAAGTTGGTAAGGGGGATTGTTTTGCATAATTTTTGACAGTTTCAATCGCTTCTGGGATGGATTTAACTGGTTGATATTGAATTGATTGACGCAATTTTTCGAGAATTTCTCGGTCAATTTCTTTGTCAATATATCCAGTGGTAGAAGAATTAATTAGCCAACATTCTTTACCTGTGTCACTTTTTCCTAACTGGAATCCTTGACTAAAAAAATCTAGCAAACATTGACAGCTACCGGAGTTCTTATCTTCCTTAGTCGCGTTGAGAATAACTAAGTATCTAACGTGGGGATTTGCTATTAAGTTTCTCAGCAGGGGACTAATTCCTCTGGTGGGACTATAAAGATTACCAATCACCGCGTATTGGTCGGGATTTAAATGTTTAGCAAGGGACTGTTTTACTGTCCATCCCGTGATAATTGCTGTTTGGCCGTGACCGCAGATTAATTGATTGGGTTTATAGTGGGGTTGGTAGGTGAATTTAGGGGTGGTTTCTGTACTAAGCATGGATTTAAATTAATCGTTCAAGATAATTAATAATATTTCGGTGAAGGTTTTCTATTGTATCACTGCCATCCAGTTGTAAACAATTATCTTTATATTCTTTAAATATCTCGATAAACATTTGACGAACTTTCATTAATTTTTCTTGTTTTTCGTACACTTCTGTGATGGCTCTGTTTTTAATTCTTGCTAGAGAAATATCGGTAATAACATCGATATAAATAACTATATCTGGATTGGGAAAATGTTGATTTAACTGCCGAACAAAAGCAAATTCTTCGGGATTATTGCAATTGTAGGCCAGGGAGGAAAAATAATAACGAGTAGTGATAACGTGGGTTTGTTCTTGGTGAATAAGTTTAAAAATGCCATCGTGATCATTATATAAGTGATCATGGCGATCAGCTGCAAATAAATAGGCCATTTGTCGGTCAAATTGATTTTGATCTTTGATAGAAATAAGATTAGTTTGCATTATTTCTCGAATCAAACGACCGATGACTCCCTCGGAAGGTTCCGGACTTAAAACTGCTTTTTCCCCTCGCTTTAAAAAATATTCTTGTAAGAGTTTTGCTTGGGTACTTGTTCCCGATCCGTCAATACCTTCAAAGACAATAAATTTCGGTTTCATAATTTAATCTTCCTTCTCGATCTAATTATCTGAATAATTGTTTTAGCCAAGTTAACCAAGATTTTTTCTGGGGGATTAATTGCGTCATTTCTCCGATAATCTCTCCCATACTTCCCCAAGCATAAATATTTTTATTGAGGGATTGTATGGTTAAATTTTCTTGTAAAGCTAAACTGATAATACTAATCATTTCTGCTGCTTGATTACCGACTATTTGCGCTCCCAGTATTTTACCATCTTGTCGGTAGATTAATTGACAAAATCCCGTGGTTTCCCCCCAGATTTGCTGTGGGACTATATTTTTAATTGGATAGTTGATCATCTTTACCTCCTCACCATAGCTGTCCTGGGCTGCTTTTCCAGTTAAACCCACCCAAGCAATAGCAGGATCGAAAGCAATAAATGAGGGAATTTGCTCGGGATTAAAGTTAAATTTTTCTCCCGTGAGCAGATGCTTGACTAACCCAAAAGCAGCCCGATGATTTAAAGTAGGATCGGGATAATTATTTCTGAGCAAATTTAGGGCATAAATGCGGGAATTATCGGTTTGGAATTGCTGATTAACCCTAATTAATCCCTCCTCTAGTTTAACTCCCACCCCGGCCAAATTTAATCCCTGTTCATTGACTTGATAATTACCAGCAAAAATGAGATCATCAACTTCGATAACACGATTGCCTAATTGTAACCATTTTTGACCCTCGATCGCTTTCACTTGACTAGGACAATAGCCGGGTAAAATCTTAATTCCTTCCGCTTCTAAAATGGCAGTAACTAAATGGGAGATTTCCCGATCAATATCCGGCAGTAGATAATTATCCTCGATAATTAAGCTAATTTCTTTCCCTAAACGTCGGAGAATTTGCGCTAAACTCACAGCCATGCTGCTGTTGCCAATAATCGCTAAATGTTGTCCCAACTTGTCTAAATTTGGCTCTTGCCAAAGGGTTTGAGCGGTAAAATAATTAACCTCATCTAAGCCGAAAATTTTCGGGACTTGCAGATAAAAACCAGTAGCGATAAGATAGTGTTTAGCCAACAATTGCCGACCGTTAACCACAAATCCTAAATGGGGCAGCCGGACAAATTCCCCCCCACCCGGGATCACATCTATTCCTTCCGTGGCTAATCTTGCCAAAGAATGATGTTTATTAATAGTTTTATCTACTTCCTCTAACCATTGCCGCAACCGTTGCCACTGGGGATAAACGGCCGTTTCTTGCCAATGATTCAGCAGTTTATAGAGATGGATAATTTGGCTGTAGCCCTTGCTAAAAATGTCCTCAGATGCCTCTAAATTGTCCCTAGAAGGCTGTTGCACTAAAGCCACCCTTTTTTTGAGGTGAACAGCCAACAAAGCCGCTTCTATCCCCGCAGGAGTGGCACCAATAATTACTAAGTCGTAAACCACAAATATAAAGTAAAAAGTAAAAAGTCAAAAAAGGTGTTGGGGGTTTTGGGGTGTTAGGGTGTTAGGGTTTAAGGGTTTTAGTTGAAATTCCCCCACTTCCCCACTTCCCCCCGCAACGCGCACGAAGTGGTCTCCCCATTTCCCCATTCCCCCACACCCCACACCCTACACCCTACACCCTCTTTCAAGTCAGGAGTCAGGAATCAGGAGACGGTATTCAGGAATCGGAAACTTAACACTTAAGTAGGGTTTGCTGAATAAATTTGAAATGTAGGCAAAGTAAGGGTTTTGGGGCTTTTCTCGCTCCCACAGGTGCAAGATTTTGAGAGAATCGTCGTTCAAAACCTTGCGTCTTCATCGGCCCGCGTCCTGTAGGGGCGAAGCATTCGGGCAATAACCTATCGGTGAAA
>NZ_JADBUE010000353.1:0-23208 GCF_020245805.1 Microcystis sp. M179S2
ATAGTTCACTTATCATTTTCGTTATTTAGGTCATATATGGTAAATATGACTTATCTTTTTTGGGAGTCTGTGTCTGTATTCCATGCTACATAAGCTTTTCAGCTGGCTTGTCCCCCTGTCAGCTAATTCTGTCCATTCAAAAATTTCTCCTCCTTCGGAAATAAACTCACTCACCAAGAAAATGTGTTCGCCAAAAGCAACTCGACAAGGATAGTAGTATCCATCCCGATCCTTCTGTAAAAAGACCGTTATTCCTTCCCAATCTCCTTCATGATTATTAAATCCTTCGTGATCGTACCAATTGCTATGGGGATAGTGAAAATAATAGTTAATTGCTAATTCTTTAATTCCTGTTTTTTTGTTATCTATTTCTAAATTATCATTTTCAACGATTGAGGCATAAATTTTAGCAGGAGTTTTTTTACTTCGACTGTAAGCACCTTTGATATCGGTTTTAAATTGACTAAGATCTAAGTAATCATCTGCATTTCC
Organism: Microcystis sp. M179S2; assembly: GCF_020245805.1. Taxonomy (NCBI): domain Bacteria; kingdom Bacillati; phylum Cyanobacteriota; class Cyanophyceae; order Chroococcales; family Microcystaceae; genus Microcystis; species Microcystis sp. M179S2. The sequence continues at coordinate 493 of NZ_JADBUE010000353.1, forward strand.
TCTATCCTTAATAGTGGCTTTAGTTTCGGCTTTCCAAGTATTCTTGTTAACATCAAAAGGAACTTGATATTCTTCCTCTGGCTCAAAATTCAAAATCGGAGTAAAATAGTTAATTAAACCTTGTTTCGTCAGTTCTCTACTGTCGATCACTTTGTTTTGACTGTCAGGAACTTTGATCCTAAAATTTTTGATAGTAACTTCAGGACGGTCAGCAATAAAAAGAGTTTTTAGATAAATATCTTCGCCTAATTCACCCTTGTGTAATTTATTTAACTTAAACTCAATTTCTTCAACAACAGCTTCTCGAGGGACAACAAATTTGTCGATGGTGATCTGGTAAATACCTGGTTCTCGAAAACGAATCGATATTTTATCATCATATCCTGATGCTTCATAGCTAGAAACAGGTCTATTATAATCATCTGAAATCTTAATGGAAACCTTATCACTGAGCTTCCACTTTCTAAATCTTTTGATTACATCAAAATTTTCTAAATCTACACCTAGACGGAGATAATATTCGCCTTTTTCCTTAACTTCTACCGTCCAATTAACTGTAATTTCCTTATCTACTCCTGCGGTTGCCCACCAGCGATCGATCCCTAATTTGGGTGTACCATCTGGTTGAATGGGGCTAAAATAATTATCAATTTTCTGCTCTGTTTGAGATTGCCTAATAGCCGGTTGTGGAGTTTGAGCCACGACAGAAGCGCTATATTTAGCATCAGGCAGACAGTAACTCAACAGAAAAACGCCACAGAGAGAGAGTGCCAGCAGCTTTCTCAAGAATTCCTCGCCAATAATGGCAAGAAATGCCCCTAAAGCCACCCAAAACCAACGCAACCGAGTTTTCACGCTTCGACCTCCTGACAATTTGGCTCTCCATGCCACCGAGAGATAGCTAGTTAACGGCTCATTGTATCACCAAAGCCCTCGAAGCAATCTTAAAGCTCCCCTAGCCATAACAATTTTTTAACACTCCCCAGCCTAAAGTCTTGGGGATTCTTGGTTCACCGAGATTACTTGCTTAGACAGAATTTCTCCTGAGAAAGTAGAGGCATTCTCGACAAGTGCGCGGGGTTTTAGCCAACTGTACTTAGGGGCAAGTGTCATAAATCCACTGATCTATTAGTTATGATTGAGCTAAAGTTCTTAAAGTAGAGTTATTATTCACCTTATGTCTGAACCGCAGTATCCTGACTTTACCGCGCATGGCTACCAAGTGATTGAGCAACTTGGTCGCAACCCTTCTGCTGGCAGAGTATCATACAAAGCATTAAGTATTAATACTGGACAAATTGTGGTGATTAAGCAATTTCAGTGGGTAGGAGGAAGTAGCACTCTTGATGGGGAGAGACAAATTGAGAGGGAGATTCAAACTTTGCGGAGTCTCCATCATCCAAAAATTCCTAGTTATTTAGATGACTTTAAGACTGAATCTGCTAGTTTTTGTATCGTCCAAGAATTTATTGATGCACAAACTCTATCAGAAAATAATGATTTTACACCACAAGAGATTAAAAGTGTTGCTATTCAACTTTTAGAGATTCTTGTCTATCTTCAGAGTTTACTTCCTCCGATTATTCATCGAGATATTAAGCCCGAAAATATCCTAGTTGACGATAACTTAAATGTCTATTTAATTGATTTTGGATTTGCCAAAATTGGAGAAGGAGAGGCAACGGCATTAAGCAGTATTGCTTTAGGAACTCCTGGTTTTATGTCTCCTGAACAAGTAAATAATCTTCCTCTCACCGAAGCAACGGATTTATATGGATTAGGTGCTACCTTAATTTGTCTGTTGTGCAAGATTCAATCTAAAGATTTTGTGGATATAGTAGATTATAACCTTCAGATAGATTTTAAAACTCGTGTCTTTCATCTAGCTTTCTCTTTTATTGAGTGGCTAGATAAGCTTGTAAGACTTAACCCAGATCAAAGATTTCCTAACGCACAAGAAGCTTTAAATGCGCTTCTTCCCTTGGAGTTAATTCGGATTCCTGAACTTCATTTGAGTAGAAGTAGTTTTGCTTATGAAGCTAAGCGTTTAGGAGAAAAAATAATTCAAACCATTGAATTGAATAATCCAATTCCTGAGACAGTTTTAGAAGGATCTATTTTATCTTATCAGCAAAAAGAATCTCGCCGTCATGATTGGTTAACTATTTTTTATCCTAAAAGTAAAAGATTTAAGGGGAATCAAACCTCATGTACTTTTGAGATAGATACCGGTAAGCTAACCGCTAATAAGGTTTATCAGCGTACAATTATTTTTGAAAGCAATGCTCGTCAGAATAACACACCATTTAATATTAGTATCAAAACTGCCCCGTTGCCCAAGCCTATATTACCTCCTTATTTACTCTTAGCTGGAATATATCTTATTTTTACAATTGGATCGGGATTTGTTTGGATACAGGACAATCTTATCCTTCAATTGAGCATTACAATTTTAGCAGCATTAGCCGTTCTTGGAATGGATTCTATTTTAATATTAATAGGTACAATGGCAATAATGTATTTAGGTGCGATAGTAGGAACTATGATGGCATTCTTGCCTGATTTTATTATAAGTTTAGCTACAAGTTTGGACATAATTAGAATAAATATTGCTATGCCTATGAATCGGCATGGGTATCTGTTTCCCACATCTGCATCTCTTGGTCTTCTCTTTGGCATCTGCCATGCATTCGTATTGGTGGGTAATACTAATAACCCAAACTCCAAAAACGAAAAAAAGATAATAGATGAAACTTCTTTTGTTTACATTGCTATTTGGCTTGTTTACTTAGCGGTTACATTCACTTTTATCTTACCCTATTTTATAGGGAATACATTTCTTCCAATGCCCGTCTTACACTGGGTTTCATTTGGGTTATTAGATCTTCTGTTCATTACAATATTTAAAATATTTTTGGGATATTTATTTGGGGCTTTTTTTTATTTACCTCTATCACTTAATCGACATATATTTTATATGTTTCTTTCAAAAAGATTGAGATTTTTCTTACTTCCAATGGTTAATCTCAGCTTTGCAAAAAAAGGTTACACCAACAAAATAGTAATTCTTCTATATTTATATCTAACAATTGGACTTGCTATTGCTTCAGGTATTGGCTCACAAGTTGGTTGGCATAATGTTTATATTCTAACAACTTTGCTAATTACTGGTATTCCTTTGTTAATACTATTGCTATTTCCGCCCATTTATTATGGTCGAATAATAACTAAATACAGCAAGAACATCTACTAAAGTTAAAACCAATAACCAAGAGGTCATCAAGCTATGGAAAACAGCTATTATCATACCAATTTACCAAACTTTGAAGACTATGGCTATCAAGTTGTCAGAGAGTTAGGAATAAATAGTTTAGGAGGAAGAATCACTTACCAAGCTATAATGACTAGAACTCAGACTCCCGTTGTTATCAAACAATTTAGATTTTGTAACTCCAACGCAAATTGGACAGCATATAAAGCAATTGAACGAGAGATTGATGTTTTAAAACAATTAAATCATCCACAAATTCCTCGTTATCTCGATCATTTTGACTCAGGCAATGGATTGTGTTTAGTCCAAGAATTTGAAAATGCTCAACCCCTATCTAATCCTCGTAGTTATAATCCAGAACAAATCAAAAAAATAGCTATACAATTGTTAAATATATTAATTTATTTACAGGACAAAACAGGATACCCTGAACCAATTTATCATCGAGATATTAAACCAGATAATATTTTGCTAGATGATCAATTAAAAGTTTATTTGATTGATTTTGGCTTGGCAAAGATAGGCAATAGAGAGGTAAATAATAGCAGTATTTTTGCAGGTACGCCCATTTTTATAGCACCGGAGCAATTTTTAAGAAAAAGATTAACAAAAGCCTCTGATTTATATGGATTAGGCTTAACTTTAATTTGCTTAGTAACGGGCATAACGTCTGATAAAATTAGTGAATTACAAGATCAATATAATGACTGCAAAATTCGCTTTAAACATCTCGTTCCCAAATTGAGTTTACAGTTTATTAGCTGGCTAGAAAAAATGGTAGAGCGAAACGTGAAAAAACGCTTTCAAAATGCTCAAGAAGCATTAGAAGCATTGAAACCACTCTACTTAATTCGCTCTCCAATAGTCCAGCTTAGTGCATCAGAATTAGAGTTAACCGCCAACGAAATAAATGAGAATATTACGTCATCCATTACAGTAATTAATGAAATCCCTGACACTATTTTACAAGGAGAGTGGTCAATTGGATCTCATGAAAATGACGTTGATTCAAGAAATAGTCATCCTTGGATTACAATTACACCTGATGCTTTTGAAGGAAATCATCATGAATTTAGTGTTACTGTTGATACTAGCCATTTGATGGCAGATAAAATATATGAACGTGAGCTTATTTTAAGCAGTAATGCTGACGAAAAATCCAAGAAATTAAAGCTTATTATTAACACGGCTCCTCTACCTATTGAAAAAGTCAGACAGCCCCCTTATTTTCTTTTAGCTTTAGTGTTACTTTGGTTTATATTTTGTGTAAAAATTTTCCTTTCAGACTACATTCCGAAAACCTTTACATCTACATCTGAAAAGTTTTTGATCCCATCCACACTTAGAAGCAATAATGATAATTTTGTTCTTTTTATTAACATTTATGCCATTGCTTTTACATCAGGTATTGTTGGATCTCTATTGCCATTATTTCAAGTTTGGAAATTTTGGCAACCAAATTTACTTCTCTTTCCATTTTCACCGTATTTTTTCTTTTGGTTACTTTGGATTTGGCCTATAATTATCTTTTATATTTGTCAGATATTCTTAGAAATTGGATCGCTTTATCCTCTAATAATTCTCGTATTACTAACATTCGGTTGGGTTTTTTTGGAGGTAGGTATATTTCCATTTATAGGAGCATTACTAGGAGAATTTTATACTTTATTGATGATTCAACTAGCTTCTAATTTTGAAGAAGGAGCGATAGGCTTTATCAAAGGTACTGTTATCGCTTCAATTACAAGTGTATTGCTTTATTCAACAGAATTAAAATTCAAGAATAAGCAAATTGACAAAGGCTACATCTTTATCCTGTTAACGATAGGATTAGGTATTGCTATTGGTGCTGGTTCAGTGGTTGGATGGTTTAATCCTTATGTCCTATTAGCATTAGCTTTGACAAGTTTTTTGTTGATTTTTATGATACTATATCCACATATCAACAGGGCTAGATTAGTTAATCAATATCGTCACTGGGAAAAGCGAAATGCCAATAAAAAATGAAGTGCATCAACTGGAAAGCTTGACGAAGGAAAGCTGATCATTTAAAGTCCGAGGTTGAAGAACGAGGCAAATATATTAAAACCGATATTTGACGAAATTGGCCAAAAAATTTAGCTGACAACTAAAAGCCATTTTTAAGCTTGCACAGCCTTGCTTCGATTGGAACGACCGCGCCACCAAGCTAGTAGGGTACTAGCGATAAAAATACTCGAATAGGCCCCGGCTACGAAGCCAATAATTAAAGCTAGGGCGAAATATTTTAAGGTGCTGCCACCAAAGAGAAAAATCGCCACCAGAGGCAATAAAGTGGTCAGGGTGGTATTAATTGAACGAGTTAGTGTTTGACTCACCGCATTATCGACAATTTCATCCACGGATAATTCGGGGGTATTGACAAAATTTTCCCGAACGCGATCATAAATTACCACTGTGTCGTTAACAGAAAAGCCCACAATTGTCAAGAGGGAAACCAAAAATAAACTATCCACTTCTACCCCCGCAATTAAGCCTAAAACCGCAAAGACCCCTAAAGTGATCAAAACGTCGTGCAGCAGGGCGACAATGGCAAAAAAAGCGTAATCCCGTTGAAAACGAAAGCTTAGATAGACAGCAATGCCAAAAAATGACACTAATAAAGCTAAAAATCCCGACCTAAATAATTCTTGACCGATGGTGGGACCGACGGTATCGATTTGACTGGTTTCGGGGTCAAAGGCACCGATTTTCTGGTTTAAGGTGTCGAGTAATTTTGTTCTCTGTTCTTCTGCGAGGGTTTTCGTCCGCACCGATAAAGTATATTTATCCAACACCTGCACACTACTGTTACCCAATCCTTCCTCGTCTAAAATCACTTGCACTTCGGCAGTAGTTAAGGGTTTCTCACAGTTATTCTTTTTGGCACAGGCTAATTCTATCTGAATTCTCGTACCACCAACAAAATCTAAACTCGGTCGCAAAGGCGCTTGAATAGTGAACCAAGAAATTACCATGGCCAAAATACTACCAATCGTCAGCAGGGCCGAGACTGTCCACCAAAAATTACGCTGTTTTGTAACGTTAAATGCCATATTGATTAAGTAAAAAGTAAAAAGTAAAAAGGAAAAAGGAATTTGGGGAGTAGGGAGTGGCAATCGGTGGGTTACGGCGAATATGAAATTATTGGTTAACAGCATAACTTGTCGTCGCCTAACCCACCCTACTGATTTGCCGGTAAATTAGGGCAGAAAAGTTCGGGTTTTTGACGGACGCTGGGGACGTTTAACACGGTGATTAACAGGAGAGTGCGACTACAGGTTAAAGCGGTAAACATACTCACAGCTACCCCAATGGCTAAAGTTAAAGCAAAACCTTTGACTAATCCTGAACCCAACCAAAATAAGGCAGCACAGGCGATTAAAGTAGTGACATTACTATCAAGAATACTGGAAAAAGCCCGATAAAATCCCGACTCTACTGCCCGAAATAGGGATTTTCCGGCCCTTAATTCCTCCCGGGTACGCTCAAAAATTAGTACATTTGCATCAACTGCCATGCCGATACTGAGGATAAATCCGGCAATACCGGGTAACGTCATGGTGACTCCCACTAAGGCAAAAGCCCCCAGAGAGAGAATAGTATAGATAATCAGGGAAACATCGGCAATAATACCGGGTAAACGGTAATAAACCGCCATGAAGATTAAAACTAACAGTAAACCCACTAAACCGGCGTAGATACTGCGACGGATGCTATCCTGGCCTAAAGTTGCCCCGACGGTGCGAATTTCTTCCACTTTAACGGGGAAAGGTAGAGAACCACCGCGCAATTGAATCGCTAGATCGTTGGCAGTTTCGGCGGTAAAATTACCGGTAATCACGGCCCGGCCTCCTGTAATTCCCGTTTGGGCAAACTGCACATCAACCACAGGGGCGCTAATTAATTCATTATCGAGGAAAATCCCAATACTGCGACCAGTACCTGCGATCGCTTTAGTCAGTTCGGCAAATTTACTGCCCCCTTCCGAGTCGAAGGTAATGGCCACTTCCCAGTTAGTCCCTTGGGTGGAACTAATGGTGGCATTTTGCAGATTTTTTCCAGTTAAGTCCACCGATTCAAATAGATTTAAAATCGCCTGTTTAGATTTTTGCAGAGATTGTTCTAGTTCGGCAATTTTAGCGGCATTTTCGGGTTTATTCTCGGCTTTGAGGGCGGCTAATTCCGCTTTTTTTTGTTGAAAAATTGAATATTCAGCCCGGAATTCTCCTTCTGTACCTTGTTTTTGCTGACGAAATTCTAATTGGGCCTGAACATTTAAGTTTCTCTCCGCTTCTTTGGGATTTGTGACCCCGGGTAGTTGCACGATTACCTGATTTTTACTGTCCACAGTCTGCACTAATGATTCAGAAACACCCAGGGCATTAACGCGGTTTTCAATCACATTTTGTACGGCTTTTAAATCATTAGGTTGAATGGTTGTGACGGTTTCAGTGGGTTTAACCTGAATGGTTAATTGACTACCACCGCGCAGGTCTAAACCTAATTGTAGGGGTAACTTAATCAGGACGAAGATCGAGGCAATAACCAGGCCGATGATCAGTAACAATAACCAATTTTGTCTCTGCATAACTTCAGTATCAAAAGGAGAATTTTTTAAATGCGATCACCGACGATTTTTTGGACAGCTTCGACAATTTGATTAGGTTGAATAATCGTCAATCTTTCTAGATTACCGTTATAAGGTGTGGGGATATCTTGGGAAGATAATCTTAACACGGGGGCATCTAATTCATCGAATAACTGCTCGTTAATTAAAGCAATTAACTCGGAAGCAATTCCTGCCGTTTTCATACATTCTTCCACGATAATCACCCTGTGAGTCTTGCGAATCGAAGCGGCGATCGTCTCCATATCAAAGGGTTTCAGGGAAATTAAATCGATAATTTCTGGATCATAGCCATCTTTTTCTAACTGTTTTAATGCCTGTAAACAGTGATGACGCATCCGCGAATAGGTGAGAATGGTGATATCTTCTCCCTTGCGAACGATTTCGGCTTTATCGAGGGGTAAAAGATACTCGGTATCAGGTAAATTTTCCTTGAGATTATAGAGAAGAACGTGTTCAAAGAAAAGCACGGGGTTATTATCTCTAATCGCCGATTTTAATAAACCTTTGGCGTTGTAAGGAGTGGAACAAGCGACAATTTTTAGTCCGGGTACCGCGTGAAAATAGGCCTCTAAACGTTGGGAATGTTCCGCACCTAATTGTCTGCCCACACCCCCCGGACCACGGATAACCATGGGTATTTTAAAATTACCGCCGGAAGTATAACGTAACATCCCGGCATTGTTGGCAATTTGGTTAAAGGCAAGCAGAAGAAAACCCATATTCATGCCTTCAATAATCGGACGCAATCCCGTCATGGCTGCCCCCACTGCCATGCCCGTAAAACTATTTTCAGCGATGGGAGTATCTAAAACCCTTAAATCGCCATATTTTTTGTAGAGATCTTTGGTAACTTTGTAGGAACCACCGTAATGACCCACATCTTCACCTAAAACAAATACTGTCTGGTCGCGGCCCATTTCCTCATCGATCGCCTGTCGCAAAGCATTAAATAATAGGGTTTCTGCCATATCAAGTCCCCGCTTACAATTCGGTCATCTTATCACTAAACTTATTATCTTACCCCTTTTCTGGCCCGAGGGAATAGGAAGTGGGGAAGTGGGGAAGTGGGGAGGTGGGGAGGTGGGGAAGTGGGGAAGTGGGGAGAATAAATAAAAGTAGGTGGAGAACGTAGGTTGGGTTGAAGCATGAAACCCAACGCCCGATTATGTTACGCTACCGCTAACCCATCCTACAAATAATTTTGCCTCCCTACTGATGAATAAAAACAATTATGACTATAGATAATAGTCTATTCTAGTTCCCGACAATCGGCCGGCAAAGAACTAAGATCAAGATCAAGCAATCCCCTACCGTTAAAGCTAATGAAATTACCCCGTCTTGCCACTTTAATCATTGGTCTGAGCTTTATTTTCGGATTAATGTTGTGGTTAGTCAACTCTATCTATCGTCTTTACATCCAGATCGCCTTTACCGCTCCTATCTTAGCTAATATTCTGCTTTTGCTCATTATCGGACTGCTGGGCTTGCTGATCTACATTCTTTTGTACTACTTTTATCTGCTGCCCCAGCGCCAAAAAAGTCGCCGCGGGTTGCGTTCTTCCTCCCGTCCACCCCTAAAATTACCGGTAGAAAAAACCGAGGCCGCCGGGGAAACCTTAAAAGCTATCCGGCAACAAGTGGAGCAAATTCAAGATAAAGTAACCCAACAGGTTTTTATTAAGCGTTCCCAAGAAATTGAGCGAAGTTTAGCCAGAAAAGAAGTTAAAATCATTGTTTTCGGCACGGGATCGGCGGGAAAAACCTCCCTAATTAACGCCCTCATCGGTCAAATGGTGGGCAATGTGGAGGCAACCATGGGAACCACGGAAAAAGGGGAAACCTATAGTTTAAAAATGAAAGGTGTGAATCGGGAAATTCAAATTACCGATACCCCCGGCATTCTTGAAATTGGTGCAGCTGGAGGTCAAAGGGAACAGTTAGCGCGACAATTAGCCACGGAAGCAGATTTACTTTTATTTGTCATCGATAACGATATTCGACAATCGGAATACGGCCCTTTGTTGCGTTTAATTGATATTGGTAAACGCTCTCTCTTAGTCTTTAATAAAATCGATCTTTATAGCGATGAAGATCGAGACATTATTTTAAAACAATTACGAGAACGTCTAAAAGGAGTGGTCCTTTCAGCCGATATTATTGCCGTCGCCGCTAATCCCCAACCAGTACAGTTAACCGGTGGACAAATCATCACACCGGAACCAGATATTTTAGCTTTAATTAAACGTTTGGCTTCAGTTTTACGGGCCGAAGGGGAGGATTTGGTGGCGGATAATATCCTCTTACAATCCCAAAGATTAGGAGAAGAAGCTAGGAAAATTATTGATCGCCAACGTCGTCGCCAAGCTGATAAAATTATCGATCGCTATCAGTGGATCGGTGCGGGAGTGATTGCGGTGACTCCCTTACCAGTGTTCGATCTGTTAGCAACGGCGGCGGTTAATGCTCAAATGGTCAGGGAAATTGGTCAAGTTTATGGCTGTGAAATTAACAGCGATCGAGGCAAGGAATTGGCTCTATCTTTGGGCAAAACTCTAGTTAGTTTGGGAGTGGTAAAAGGAGCAGTAGAATTATTAGCCAGAATCCTACAATTAAATTTCACTACCTATATAGTCGGTAAGGCAATTCAAGGGGTCAGTGCCGCCTATTTAACCCGCATTGCTGGCAAAAGTTTTATTGAATATTTCCGTCACGATCAAGACTGGGGTGACGGTGGTATGACGGAAGTGGTACAAAGACAATTTCAACTCAGTCGCAAGGAAGAATTTATTAAGTCTTTTGTGGCCGATGCGATCGGTAAAGTGGTACAACCTTTTCAGGATGATTGGCAGCAAGAAGAAGTTTTAGAAGCTAGTTGCGAGGATGATTGGTAAAGATCGAACCCGGGAGCAATAGGCAAAATTGTATAGTAATTGTTACAATCGTTTTGGGGTTCCACAAGGGCAAAAAAAAGATGCGACAGCAAGTTATCGACTGGTTAAAAGAAAACGTCAACGAACACCGTCTGCGACATATTCTCGGTGTGGAGACCATGTGTATTGATTTAGCTCGTCATCACCATCTCGATCCCGTCCAAGCAGGGCAAGCGGGATTACTACACGATCTGGCTAAATTTTTCAAGCCCAAAAAACTGCTAAAAATGGCGGAATCGGCGGGAATAGACGTGGATAATATCTGTTTATCCCATCCCCACTTACTCCACGCCGATGTCAGTGCAATTGTCGCCCAAAAAGAATTTAACGTTACCGATGAGGAAATTCTCGAAGCAATTCGCAATCATACCCTCGGTAAACCCAATATGAGTGATCTTAGCTGTATAGTCTTTATTGCCGATGCCTTGGAACCCAATCGCGGCGATACACCCGAATTAAACGCCCTACGACAACTCAGCTATCAAAATCTCCATAAAAGCGTTCAACAAACCTGTGATTATTCCCTAAAATATCTTTTAAGTAGCCATTGTCCCATTCATCCCCGCACCGTGCTAACGCGCAACTGGGCGTTACAAATTGTTAAAGAACAACCAACAAAAACTAAAACCATTGATTAACATAATCTCAAGACTCGCTTAAAACCACCTCAGCCAAAGGATAACTACAACCTGAATGACCAATCCCACTGGAATTATTACCCCCGTCGCCGAAAATCTCAAGACCGAAAATTTTCTAGAGACAATTGTTACCGCTGCCGAGGACAAGAAAGCAGGGGACATCGCCATCCTGAAAGTCGCCGATATCTGTTATTTAACCGATTATTTTCTGATTATTACCGGCTATTCTACCACTCAAGTGCGAGCGATCGAGGATGCGATCGAAGCTGCCATGGAACTAGAATGGCAGCAATCCCCCCGACAAGTGGAAGGAAAAAGCGAAGGTAGCTGGATCCTGATGGATTATGGCGATATCATTGTCCATATCTTTTTACCAAAAGAGCGAGAATTTTATAATTTAGAAGCATTTTGGGGTCATGCTCAACGGATTCCTCTACCTAGCGACCATTTAGAGGAGTAGAATCCATGAAATCCTCCCTTGATTTCTGTCCCGTCCCGGAAGAACAGCAACCGGTTAACGAGTACGAACAATTAAAAGAATCTTGGTTTTTCCGTTGGGCGACGCTAGATGTAGCCTCTTATACAAAAAAAATTGTCTGGTTATGGTTATGGACATGGTTAATTGTCGGACCGATTGCCGCCGCTAGTTTTCCCCTCAAAAAGGCCCCTTTTCTCTTCCTCTGTGCGGGGATTTTTGGCTCGACAATTTTGGTAGGATTGGTGTTATTGCGCTTGTATCTAGGCTGGATCTACGTTTACGATCGCTTGCAATCGGAGAAAGTATTTTATGAAGAGTCGGGCTGGTACGATGGCCAAATCTGGACAAAAACCGCCGCCATTTTAACCCGCGATCGTTTAATCGTCTCCTATCAAATCCAGCCCATTCTCCAGCGTTTACAAAAAACCGCCCTGATTCTAGGGGCAATTGTCGCTATCAGTGGTCTTTTCTGGCTATTTTTCACTCACTAACCGCAACCAATCACCAATCTGAATGAATAGGGTAAAACGTTCACCAACCCACCGCTTAGAAATTCATCTCCTCCGGGAAGGTATTATTGAATCGGTTCATAATGTCGAGGCCGCTATTTGCGATGACCGCGGCCGGGTATTATCCACCGCCGGCAGCGCCGAAACTAGCGCCTTTATTCGTTCGGCCCTGAAACCTTTTCAAGCACTGGCTGTCATCAGTACCGCCACCCTCGAACGCTACGATCTCAACGATAAGGATCTAGCCATTATCTGTAGTTCTCACCAAGGCACAGTGGAACACGCCCGTCAAGTCTTTAATATTCTCTGGCGCGCCGATATCGATCCTAATGCCCTGCAATGTCCCCTCCCCGAAGGTAAACCCAGTCGCCTCCAGTACAATTGTTCTGGTAAACACGCCGGGATGTTAGCGGTGTGTCAACAGCGTGGCTGGCCGTTAAATAGCTATCTGCGGCGTTCTAGTCAGATACAGAAGCTAATTCTCAGCAAAATTGCCGAATTATTGGGGATGCCGGGGGATGAATTAATCAGCGCCCACGATGACTGCGGCGCGCCCACCTATTCAATGCAGTTGGGGCAAATGGCCCATCTCTACGCCCAGTTAGCCTCTGGCAACCGTTTAGACTTAGAAAGAATCGTCCGGGCGATGACCTATCACCCCCGCATGGTAGCAGGAGAAGGGGCTTTTGACACGGAATTAATGCAGGTTAGCCAAGGGGAAATCGTCAGTAAAGCCGGGGCCGAAGGGATTCAATGTATCGGGCGCGTCGGTGAAGGTTTAGGATTAGCAATTAAAGCCCTAGATGGTTCCAAACGGGCTAAATATGCCGCCGCTTTGCAAATTCTCAAACAGTTAGGCTGGATTACTCCTAATGTGGCCGAATCTCTCTCGGAAAAATTCCTTAAAATCGGCAGTTATACCCGCTTGGAAGTGGTGGGAGAAATGGCTTTATTGTAAATAGTGGGTTGACCAAGGGTAACACATCAAAAACTTTTCTTTTTGGTGTGTTAGGGCAGTATTTGAATCTTGATTTTTTTCCTCAAAAACTGAACTTCGGAGTACAATACAGATGACTAAATTAATTCAAGAAACTTTCGAGCAAATTGCACTGCTTTCTGAAGAACAACAAGATAGCCTAGCAACCTATCTAAAAAAACACCTAGCTGAATTTTTAGAAGAAGCGGAAAAAGAACGACGAATTGCAGAAGGGACTTATACCATAAGTGATTTTAACGAAAAAACTCAACAAGCTATTCAGAATATTGAAGAGCAAAAAAACTTAACTGTTTGCCAAGATCAAGTTGAACTGTATCAGCAGCTAGGAATTTAATGTTATTACCCATTTTTGAAAATCGCTTTAAGAAAGATATTAAACGACTGCAAAAACGGGGAAAAGATATGACCAAACTGAAAAATGTCATTGATAAATTACTTCAAAAGCAAGAACTAGAACCTAAATACAAAGATCACGCTTTGATGGGAAACTGGAATGGATATAGGGATTGTCACCTAGAACCAGACTGGCTTTTAATTTATAAAATCACAGACACCCATCTTTTTTTAGTGCGCTCTGGTTCCCATGGGGATTTATTCTAATATTCGGTCAATCGTTTAAGTAGAGCTTGCTGAATACAAATGTAAGCTCTGCTAGAAAAGGGTTTTGAGCTTTTTTTCCAAAAAAGTGCCAGGAACAAACGTTGAGAAATCGCTCCGAGAGACTCAAAACCCTTGTACTTTTTTCGGCGAACGCAAAGTAATCAAAGAGCGATAACACCAGTTAATGGGCAATTTAACCTATTTTTGTGGTTTCTTTTTCGATAGAATGATTGCGTTTTACTTGGCGTTTTATTGTCGCACCAACACCGAGTATTCCTAGAGAAAAGAGTCCTAAAATTGATGTGGGTTCGGGAACTTGTATAAGGCGTGTATAAACTACCTCAACATCAACAGGTAAATCTATAAAGCCTACCTCTATAAGTCCTGGTGATTGTTCTTTTCTTTTACTAGAACTTACATCAACGTTAACGGAATCCGTAAAATATGGAAACAAATCTTTTCTTTTACTAGAACTTACATCAACGTTAACGGAATCCGTAAAATATGGAATATAAAATGCATCTGTTCCTAAAGATTCAAATGACAGATTTTCAGATACATTAGTAATATAAAAGTTTATACCCTGAGCAGAAGCATTCATGGCAGCTAAAGCATCTTCTTCAGTAAACACATCAAATAGTGGAGGTGTACCATAGATATCATTTACTGTTCCTCGTTCAAGAATAATATTGTAGGTTTTTGAGATACCCGTACTTGGCAAAGTAAAAGACACTCCATTTACACCTTTGATTACACCAGGACTTGAAAATACAAGTTCAACGGCCTGACTTGGTAAACTAACAATACAGGTTGTTATCCCTACCGTAGCAATAGGTACAGAGAACAGGGCGCAAAAACGAAGAAACTTCATAAAAAAACTCTATCAGTAAAATAATTAATGAAAGTGTAAATAAATCAAAATTTACTTTCAAGACCCATAAAAGCCCTATAAAGAAATATAAAGACACTAAGTTTGCATTTTGCGCTATAATATCAGGCAATCCTGACTTAACTCCCTGTTTAAAATCATCCTATGAACTCATTCGATATTCAATCTTTTATAATAACTATTGATGAGCTTGTTTTCTCCCATACAGGAGAACATTTAGACGATCTTCAGCATGAAATCTTAGAGGGAGTTGTCAATCATCAAAAATACGCCGAAATAGCTCAAAAAAATCATCGTTCTCAGAAATATATCAAGGAAACAGCAGGTAAATTATGGAAAACCTTATCAGAAATATTAGGAGAGGAAGTCAGTAAATCAAATTTAAAATCTAGTTTACAAAGATATTATCATTCTAATTTTTCTAATGTTATCAATAGTATTCAAATTAACAAGGGTAATATCTGTACAGGGCTATCAGAAAAGGAATTAAAGCAGTCTAATATTTATCAACAAGCTAAATTAGAAACCATCCCCGAATTAATCAAAGAAGGATTAACTATCGAACAAATTACTAGAGCTTTAAAACTTCCCATAGACTTGGTGCGATCGCAATTAGAAGAATTTGAGTAAGTCCCCGGCAACATCACTTATAATATAGTTATCTTATTATTACCCTGAGCCAATATGAAAGTAAATGTTATTTTAGAACCAAGCGAGGAAGGAGATTATAATCTTTCTGTTCCTTCTCTCCCCGGTTGTATTAGTGAAGGACATAATCTCGAAGAAGCTTTGAGCAATATTCAAGAAGCTATGGAACTTTGTCTCGAATTAGAGGAAAAAGAAAGACGAATTGCAGAAGGTAATTATACGATAAGCGATTTTAACCAAAAAACTCAACAAGTCATTCAGAATATTGAAGAACAAAAAACCTTAACTGTTTGCAAGGATGAGGTTGAACTGTATCAGCAGCTAGGAATTTATTGTCATTAATCTCTAGAGTCAGCGATTCCCTCTGTAGTCATGTTTTTGCTGGTTTTCTGCCCCGAAACCAGCTATAATGCTCGAAAGGTGAAAAGGGACTAAAAGCGCTGATTGAGTTAATCCGCGATGGTAAGGTGAGTCTGCGCTATCTAGTCTCGTCGGGGGCTTTGGCTACTGGGGTTGAGATAAACTAGATTTAATAACTGAAAATCCGGGGTAATCACTCATGTTACAATCCCTAAAAATTGAAGGCTTTCGCGGGTTTCAGAATTTTGAGATGGCCAATCTTGGTCGAATTAATCTCTTAGTGGGTAAAAATAATAGCGGTAAAACTTCTATTTTAGAAGCGATTCAGTTTTTGTATGCTCAGAATAATATAGATATATTTCTTGAAACTATTAGCTATAGAGGTGAGTTTGGTTGGTCAGAAAGTAATCTACCTAGTCGCACTAAAGTTTTTGAAATTTGTCATTTATTTCCTGGGCATGAAATCATCCCAAGTAAAAAAATTATCATCAGTGGATATGGCAAATCCTATCTAGCAAGTGTTACCATTTCTGTTGAAAGCATTCCTATACAACTATCTTTATTTTCAGACAAAAATGATGATATAAATCAAAATAATGATAACAATTTCGACGATGAGGAATGGGGTAAACTTATTTTAAGTATTGGATGGATTGGCTCACAAAAACCTATTGAAATGGAACTTCTTGCCAACGGTACTCTTGCCAGAGATTCTATAAGAAGAATAGCTAGTTTAAGCAGAATTTCCCATAAAATAGGTATTGATAATAAAATTAAATTGAAGTTCTTAACACCATTTTCTCTAACAAGTTCTGATATGGCAGCACTTTTTGATAACATTGTTCTCTCTCCTTTAGAAGATTTAATTATTGAATCTTTGAAAATTATTGAGCCAAAAATTGAAAGAATAGCCATTGTTGGTTCTGGCAAGTATTTAACTTCAAATAACCTAGGTGTTAGAGGTGGGTTTTTAATCAAAATTAAAAATCATGATCAACCTATACCTATTGGCAGTTTAGGCGATGGATTTTGGCGAATGTTAGGATTAGTTTTAGCAATGGTTAATCTTGAAAATGGAATTTTATTAGTTGATGAAATTGATAGCGGATTGCATTTTACTGTCATGACTGATATGTGGAAAGTAGTCTGGGAAACCGCCAAAAAACTCAATATTCAGGTATTTGCCACCACTCACAGCCGCGATTGTTGGCAAAGTTTAGCCGAATTAATTACCGAAGAAAAAATTACCGATAACGAGATTACTATTCAAAGGATAGATAGGGAAAAAAGCCAATCTGTAATCTTTGATCCAGAAGAAATTGTTATTGCTGCTACAAGTAATCTTGAGGTGCGGTAACAATGCCTAAAATAGAGACAAAAAAGTTATTAGTGGAAGGTGCAGAGGAATTGAGAGTTATTCCCCAATTAATGGCAGCAAATGGAGTTACTTGGAATAGAGGGGAAGAACCATTGAATATCATAAATTGTGATGGTGTTGAAAATTTACTAAAACCTAAATATATCTCTACGCAACTAAAAACTCCTAACGGACTAACTCATTTAGGAATTATTATGGATGCGGACGAAGAACCTGATAATCGTTGGAAAAGTTTATATAATGCCTGTTTACCAAATATACCTAGCTTACCTCAAAATTTACCAGCAGCGGGATTAATTATGACTCTAGAATCGGGGATAAAATTCGGTGTGTGGATGATGCCAGATAATCAATCTAGAGGGATGTTAGAGACTTTTTTAGCCTATTTAGTTCCCGATAATAATCTTTGGCAATATACACAAAACAAGGTGATAGAGGCAAAACAACAGGGGGCAACCTATAGAGATTATCATCTAGATAAGGCTAATATTCATACCTATTTAGCTTGGCAATATCCGCCGGGGAAACAACTTCACGATGCAGTAAAACAAAGAATACTTAATCAATCCCATCCCCAATCGGCAAATTTTTTGAGATGGTTACAGGAGTTATACGAGATTTGATAGAAGTATGGATCGAAATGGGAATGACAGCCCCATAATATTTCTCTGTGCTTTGTTAAATAAAGCCTCTTTCAAAAAGACTTAAATTAATCGTGCCGCGGGGGTTTATTGGTCGCAGAACCCGCCGGAACGACCTTGGAGGTGGGGGGGATACCTTTGAGGGAAATGAGCGTATTCATCACCGTTTTTGCCACTGGAGCGGCAACAGTGGAGCCAAAAGTATTGGCACCCTTGGGTTCATCCACCACCACCAAAACCACATAACGGGGCGATTCGATCGGTAAAATCGCCACAAAACTGGTAATTTTGGCGTTAGGTAGATAACCCCCCGTCGGACTAGCTTTTTGTGCGGTTCCCGTTTTGCCTCCGATGCGATAACCGGGGATTTGGGCCGCTACCCCCGTCCCCTTGCTGACGACGGTTTCCATCATTTCCACCACTTGCCGGGCCACGGTGGGAGAAAAGACTTTTTTGCTGGGATAACCGGGCCGCCAGTGCAAACGGCCGCGGTCGTCGGCTAATCCTTTGATCACATGGGGAGTTACTAAGGTGCCACCATTGGCCAGCGCACCGTGCAACTGTACTAATTTTAAAGGCGTTAGGGATAAACCTTGACCAAAGGAAGCGGTGGCCGATTCAATGGCATTATCCAGAAATTCTTGTTCGGGTTTGAGATATCCTGCCACTTCTCCGGGTAAATCTACGCCAACCCTTTGATTTATTTCCAATCCTAATAAACTTTTATAGAAATCAACTCGCCCCATTTTTTGGGCAATTTGCACCATGGCCACGTTACTAGAGGTTTGCAGAACTCTGGCCATATCTAGCGCCCCATAACCCTGTTTAGAGGCATTTTTAATCGTCCAGGGACCGACAGTAATTGCCCCCGGATCATTGACTACCGTACTAGCTTTAATTGCCCCCGCTTCCATGGCCATGGCGACAATAATTGGTTTAAAAGTTGACCCCGGTTCGTACTGATCGGCTACGGTCCAATTTTTAAATAGAGCCACATTGGCTTTATAGTATTCGTTGGGGTTAAAAGTTGGCTCACAAACTAGGGCTAAAAGAGAACCATCAAGGGAGTCCATGACGATGACGGCTCCCCGTTTAGCATTAAATTTTTTTAGCTGTTCTCGTAGGGCCGTCCGCGCCGCTCTTTGTAGTTTTAAATCGAGGGTTACTTCTAACTGTAATTCATCAAATTGAAAGATACCATGGGGAACAAAAGCTGGTAAAATTCGCCCGTCTCCCATGCGTCTTGTATTGACAGAAAAGGGATCTCTTTCTAATAACTGACTGGAACCTCTCTCTAATCCTGCTTGACCACGATGTTCTTTATCTACATAGCCAATCACGTCGGCTGCCACATCGTCTTGGGGATAATAACGAGCGTACTTTTCCTCTAATTCTACACCGTCAAGAGATAATTGTTTTAAGCCCCTAGCCACGGATTCGGTTAATTGATTGGCTAAACGAATTCCTGTTTCTTTTTCTTTAAATTTTTGAATCAGTTGATTACTGGGAATATTTAATAAAGGAGCTAATTTATCAGCCACTTCTGCCGGCGGAATCGCAAACAGTTTTGGGTGTACATAAAGAGTATAAATCAAGCGATCGGTCGCCAAAACATTACCATTACTATCGACGATCGCCCGTCGGGGAATATAGGGTCTAATACTGGTAGTTTGCTGTTGTCTGGCTCTTTTTTGCAACTCCTGTCCTTGTACTATTTGCAACTGGTACAATCGCCAAGCTAAACCCACAATACCCATGACTAAAATCAACCACACCGCCACCAATCGCCCGTTACTCAAAGGCCAATTTTTTAACTTTTTTTGCCGTTTTTTGGCGTTTAAATAGGACTTTCTGTCCCGGATCCTGCCAGAGGGCGATCGAGTTTTTTTACCTCTAAATCTGGGTCTTTTTGTGTCAGTCATGAGCAGTATCTTTCAGTAACCAGTGAACAGTAAGCAGTAACCAGTGAACAGTAATCAGTAAGCAGTAACCAGTGAACAGTAATCAGTAAACAGTAAACAGTAAACAGTAATCAGTAATCAGTAAACAGACAGTAGGAAACTTCTATTTAATACTGCACACTTAAAAACTCACATCTGATAACTGATAACTGATAACTGATAACTGATAACTGTTAATAGGCACTTCTCGGTCGAGAATTGACGGTAGATTGGGGTTGAGAAGCGTTGGCAGGTTTCAGGTTAGGGGCAGATTTACGCTGTAAAAAGATAGTTTGGAAGGGTTGGGGATGAGTTAATCCGGTTTCGGGTTTTTCTGCTTGTTGAGCTAGTTGATGTTTAAGGGTTTCATTGGTGGACAAAAGATGGCGCTCGTGACGTTGCAGTGTTTCCAGTTTACCAAATTCTTTGTCCCAAACCTTGGGAATATATACCGTCCAAGCATATATTCCCAGAGTCGAACCCAACAGACAAAAAGTAATCACGGCCACTATTCTTTCTAGGAGGCAAAGGGAACGTAATTGACGCGAGGCTAATTGTTTTTGTGTCGGGGCCACGGGAACTCTCGCCACCGATTTAGTCGTCGGTTTGACGGTGGGAGTCGGGGAGGATTGAGTAACTGGTTTAGTAGTGGGGTTGGGGGGAGTTACCCGCGACTGGGGACGACGTTGACTCCCTTGGCTTTTTTGGCTAGGAACGGGAACGGGAATATAGGACTTATGGGCAGCAGACATGATTTTCTCTCAATATTTCTAGCTAGTTGTCGTTGTCAAAAATTAAGTTTCTAAAATTAGGAGTCGGTCATCAGTAGTCAGGAGTCGGTCGTCAGTGGTTCGTGTTATGCAATGGACGGGGTTATAAGGGATGAAACCATTATATAGAAAGACATGGCTGCGATTTTTGTCAATTGTTTTCGCTCTAAAACGAACTAATCAATTAAGTCTCTTGCCAGATAAGAATTTAGTCGATTTATGCCATCCGATCGAACCATGCCAAGTAACGAAGAACCATATTTAATTGATCACTGTTGCCTTTTTTCCTTTTTACTTTTTCCTTTAAAATCACTGTTCTAGTTCTAGACGTAAACGATATAAAATAGTTTGCGGATGAACTTGAGCGAGAATTTGATTGATCACCGTACTCGGTCCGGATGCCCCCCAACTACAACCGCGTTCTAGATAGATTTTAGCGGCTTTCCCGATGATATAGGTTCCATAAGCGGCAATTGCTCCCTGTAAGAGAGCGGTGCTACCGTAGAGGGTTAAAGAGGTGGGATTTTCAAAAATACTCGCCGCTGCCGCCGCCGTTTTGCCCAAACCGATAATCACAGTGCTGAGGATTTCCCCCACCAGCAACCCCGCACTACTCAAAAGTAGAGTCCGCCAGAGTTGACCAGCTTGGTGACTGGTAATCGGCAAGCCGTACAAACGAGCTAAAGCCCGAACTAGAGTTAAATCGACGATTGAAGCCCCTAGTAGGTCTAAAATAGCGATCGGATTGGCCGCAATCGCTAAAGCCTTATATTTCGCGTATTGCCAGATAATTTCCTCCGCTTGACTGTCCCGGAGTTCCAGGGTTTTTCTAGCGATATTTTCCTCCGCTTCTTGCCCTTGCACTAGAGCATTTAAGGCCAGCAGCGATCGCCCTTCCCGATTTAAAATCGTTAAGAGTTTATCTTGCAGCTCCTCAATTTGGGGGGGAGGGGTTTCCCACTCAGTCACCACGCACCCATCGGGGTATTCCACCCGGACGGGAATCGGTTGCGGTTCGGCGGCTACCATAACTATCTCATCGCTAGTTAACAAATCTTCTAACGTTTTTTCGTCCCGATTGGTTCCTAATCTCTGTAACTGCTGAAAAATCTGGCGGCGATCGGCTTCCGGATAGAGATCAATCTTATTAAACACCAAAATGATCGGTTTTTTCGCCTGGCGCAATTCTGCCAAGGCCTCGTATTCAGTGCGGGTAATATCCCCCGCGACGATAAATAAAATTAAATCGGCACTTTTAGCGACTTCTCTGGCCATATTCGCCCGCGCTTCCCCTTCAATCTCATCCAATCCGGGGGTATCGATTAATTCTATCTGAATTTTACCCGTGGCTGGTGTCCAACGCACCGATCGCGGCCAGCGTGTCACCCCGTGCAGGGGTCCGGTTGCCAGGACTTTTTGACCGACTAAAGCGTTTACCACCGAGGATTTACCGCGACTGACTAACCCGAAGGCTGCCACCCGAATCACTGTTTCATCCAGTTTATGCAAGGCCGATTTTAGGGACTGCAAATCCTGTTTAACGGCGGCCTGAAGTTGGGGATCGGGGGGATAATTCCAATGGCGGCGAAAACTGGCATACCAAGTTAAAGCCTGTTGTAAACTAGCTTTAGCCTGATTGTAATGAGTTTCCTCGAGGGATGGGGTCTTGGTCACGGTTGATTTTTTTACTGTTTATTGATGCTGCTGCTGCCTTTATTGTAGAGTTTCGGGGCGGTAACTGAGACGCGGTTATTTGGGGTTAGGGGAGGTGGGGAAGTGGGGAGGTGGGGAAGTGGGGTAGTGGGGTGGTGGGGAGTTGGGGAAGTGGGGAAGTGGGGAAGTGGGGAGCAGGAGAGATGGGGGAATTTCAACTAACTGAACTTCCCCCATACAGAAATACTAAAAAATTAACAAAACCCTTACTGCAGGTCGCTTCTCAGAAAAAATTGAAAAGAGGCTACTGGGTACATTTTTCCCTTGAAAATGGCTGTACCGTTGACTGTATCTGGAGTAGAG
>NZ_JADBUE010000354.1:0-8440 GCF_020245805.1 Microcystis sp. M179S2
AGGTGTCTTAACCCTTGTTGTAAAGGTACACAGCTAACTTCGTTTAAAAACTCTAATTCTTCTTGTTTTTTCCAATCGGTTAGCATTGAAGAAGTTTCAGTATATCCTACTCTTTCTTGTCTTTCGTACCATGCTTGTGTTCTGAGATGGAGTGCCTTATTGTAAACCAATCTTACACAGCCCAAAGTGCGCCGCAATAGCGACTCTTGTTCGGGTGTTGGGTAAAATCGAAACGAATAGGCTTTTTCCATATCTCGCATTCTAGCATATATCGTGTAAATGCGCTAATATTTAACAGTAAAGCCGTCGTAGAACGACGGGGTTTCAGACCCAAATTTTCGATGAAAGCGCAAACAACAAGTAAAGATAGCCTAATCCTACGGCAAGAAGTAGTGGGTTCCCGTCGCCCTAGTAACTATTTTTGGGCTGTAATCGTCTCTATTGGCGGTCTAGGGTTTCTCCTCGCCGGTCTTTCCAGTTATTTGAAGGTCAATCTACTTCTCGTTAGCGATACCAGTTCCTTACAATTTATTCCCCAAGGAGTCGCCCTCCTCTTTTACGGTACTGCGGGGACTCTTTTAGCCATCTATCTCTGGTTATCTCTCCTCTGGAATGTCGGAGGTGGTTACAACGAGTTTAACAAGGAAACCGGCAAAGTTAAAATCTTTCGTTGGGGCTACCCTGGCAAAAATCGTCGCATTGATCTCGATTGGCCTCTCGAAGATGTGCAAGCTGTGCGGGCCGAAGTGCGAGAAGGACTCAACCCGAAACGGGAACTATTCCTGCGGATTAAACAGCGTCGCGATATCCCTTTAACTCGCGTCGGCGATCCGATGTCCCTCTCGGAATTGGAAAATCAAGGAGCGGAACTCGCTCGTTTTCTGGAAATTCCTCTAGAGGGATTGTAGGCCTTTTTTCGCTCTTTTTGGCTATAAAATGATGAAGATAAGAAAATCTTGCTGGCTGTCTCTAGTTTGTGTTTTTTTAATCACAACGACGACACTTTTCGGCTGTTCTTCCCCGGAAGCTAATTCCACCCCCGATAATTCTAGTATCACCCAAACCTCTCAACCTGCCAGTTCGGGCAGTGTCAACATGGATAATTACAAACCCCGCTTAGATGGAACTGCCGTCGTCGAGATGATCATCAAAGGTAAACCGGTAACGATCGAAATTGATGGCAATGCGGCCCCAATTACTGCCGGTAACTTTGTGGATCTGGTGGAGAGAGGTTTTTATAATGGTTTAACTTTCCATCGCGTGGTTACAGAACCGCAGCCTTTTGTCGCCCAAGGGGGTGATCCCCAAGGTCGCGGAACTGGTGGTTTTGTTGATCCACAAACCAAGCAATCCCGTTATGTTCCCCTGGAAATTCTCCTCAAAGACGAAAAAGAGCCGATTTATGGGCAAGCAATCGGTCAACAGGCCACGGCGCGCACTCCCATCGTCGCTTTACCCCATAAACGCGGTGCGATCGCAATGGCCCGTTCTCAACAACCTAATTCCGCTTCTTCTCAGTTTTATTTTGCCCTGTCGGATATCAATTTCCTCGATGGTGATTATGCCGTTTTTGGTTATGTAACTGAGGGAATGGAAGTGATCGATACGATCAAACAAGGGGATAAAATTGACTCGGCCAAAGTTGTTTCTGGTGCAGAAAATCTGAAAAAATAGCGATCGGTTAGGGTGGGACCGGGCGACAATAATTTAATGTTCGCCGTCACCCACCCAATCATTTAATAAATCTGCTGCAAAAATCAAAAATCTTCCGTCAGGTGAGGAGTCTCCGAGCCAGTAGTCAGTAGTCAGGAGAATTAAGAATGAATAATAATCAATTAAATGCTCTAAGTAGGAAGGCACAATTATTTGTAGGATGGGTTAGCGGTAGCGTAACATAATCGGGCGTTGGGTTTCATGCTTCAACCCAACCTACGTTCATCCGATAACTGATAACTGATAACTGATAAATGAATGTTGTGGTGACGGGAATTGGGTTGATCAGTTCTCTGGGAAATTTAAGTCAGAGTTGGCAAAGATTACTAGAGGGCAAAACTGGTATAACTAGACAACAACCCTTTTCTGATTTACCCGCTTTACCCTTGGGTTTAATCGGTCACAAACCGGCATTTTTAGAGGATTTAACCAAAATTGCCCTGATTGCTGCCCTTGAAGATGCGAAGTTAACCCCTCCCTTAAAGGATTGTGGTGTCACTATCGGTTCTAGTCGTGGTTGTCAGGGTTTATGGGAACAGATGGCAGCGACGGGAATAGTAGAAAACTGGTTAGATAGTTTACCCGATCGCGCCTCGGTATTGACCGCTAGATTGATAGAAACCGGCGCCCCAGTGTTAGCACCCATGGCGGCCTGTGCCACGGGCATCTGGTCGCTCGCCCAGGCTGTAGAATTAATTACTATGGGAGAATGCGATCGAGTTTTAGCCGGGGCGCTCGAAACCCCGATCACTCCCTTAACTTTGGTGGGATTTGAACAGATGGGAGCTTTGGCGAAAACGGGCTGTTATCCTTTTGATAGAGCTAGGGAGGGCTTGGTTTTGGGCGAAGCTGGGGCGATTTTAGTCCTTGAATCCGAAAAACTGGCTTTAAGCAGAAATGCCCCCATCTACGGGCAAATTTTGGGCTATGGTTTTACCTGCGATGCCGATCATGTCAGCGCCCCGGCGGTGAATAATCGTAGTGCTACCAAAGCCATAGAACTATGTTTGCACAGAAGTCAATTAAGAAAAGATGAAATTAATTACATTCACGCCCACGGCACTAGCACGCGTTTAAACGATGAACGGGAGGCAAACCTGATCGCCAGCATTTTTGGCTCGCAAGTGGCTGTAAGCTCGACAAAAGGGGCAACAGGACACACTTTAGGGGCTTCGGGGGCATTAGGTGTGGCTTTTTGTTTAATGGCTCTGAAAAATCAGCTAATTCCCCCCTGTGTCGGTGTGCGCGAGTCGCCTTTTCAATTAAATTTAATTAGAGCGGCTGTTAATTTTTCCCTGCACAATTGTCTCTGTCTTAGTTTCGGTTTCGGAGGACAAAATGCCGCCATCGCAGTGCGGAAGTTTTTCAGTGATCAGTAATCAGTTCTTTCCCTGCCGGTCTCTGCATTTTTAACAAAACTTAACAATTATGGGGAAAATTTTGCTTGTTTTTGTCGGGAGATTTTGAGATAATATTTTTAAAAGATTTTATTCACAATGGGAATATTTGAACTTCTGGAAATTGGCACGGATTCCCATTATGATAAAAGCATAGCACAAGCCGCCGCCAAAGTCAAGTCCTTTCTTATTACTTATGGGTGCGAATTTCCAGGAGTCAAAAAGGGCCTTAGTGGGGGTGGTAGGTGTTGGGGAGATTTTTCAGTGATCAGCTTTAATACTGCTCACTTAATATATACTGCTCACTTAAAACTCACATCTGACTCCTGACTGCTGATAACTGATTATGGATACACCGCGACTACATCCGGACACGATCGAAGAAGTTAAACAAAGAATTGATATTGTGGATTTAATTTCCGAGAGAGTCGTCCTCAAAAAAAGGGGACGGGAATACGTCGGTTTATGTCCTTTTCACGAGGAAAAATCCCCCAGTTTTACGGTTAGTCCTGCCAAACAAATGTATTACTGTTTTGGCTGTGGTGCGGGGGGAAACGGGATTAAATTTCTTATGGAAGTGGGAAAACAATCTTTTAGTGAAGTGGTTTTCGATCTTGCTAGAAGGTATCAAATCCCGATTAAAACTCTGGCAGTAGAACAGCGTCAGGAATTAGAACAGAAATTATCCCTCAAGGAACAATTATACGAAATAATGGCCGTGGCGGTGAGTTTTTATCAACACGCCCTTAGTCAACCTCAAGGGGAAAAAGCGTTAGATTATCTTAAGGTACAACGACAACTAACCGCGGAAACTATCGCAGCTTTTCAACTGGGATATTCTCCGGAAGGTTGGGAAACTCTCTATCGTTATTTAGTGGAACAAAAGCGCTATCCTGTGGCTTTAGTGGAACAAGCGGGATTAATTAAAGCGCGTCAAAATGGTAGTGGTTATTACGATCAATTTCGAGATCGTTTAATGATTCCTATTTTTGATAGTCAAGGACGAGCGATCGCTTTTGGTAGTCGCACTTTAGGTAATGAGCAGCCAAAGTATCTAAATTCTCCCGATACTCCTCTATTTGAAAAGGGAAAAACTCTCTTTGCTCTCGATCGAGCTAAACAGACAATTATTCAGCAAGATTTAGCGATAGTTGTCGAGGGTTATTTTGATGCGATCGCTCTTCATGCTACTGGTATTAGTAATGTGGTTGCCTGTTTAGGAACAGCTTTAAGTCAAGAGCAAATTAAATTACTTTTGCGCTACAGTGAAAGTAAACAAATAATCTTTAATTTTGATGCTGATCAAGCGGGAATTAAAGCGACACAAAGGGCGATCGAGGAAATTAACTCCCTAGTTTATTCGGGACAAGTTAACCTAAAAATCCTCAATCTTCCCGATGGTAAAGATGCCGATGAATTTCTTAAATCTCGTGCTGACGGGGTGAATAGTTATCGAGAACTAATCGAAAAATCTCCTTTTTGGATTGATTGGCAAATCTCGCAAATGTTGGTTAATAAAGATTTAAAACAGGGACTACATTTTCAACAAGTAGCCAATAGTATGGTGAGTTTACTGCAAAAGTTAATCGATAGCAATCAACGCACTTTTTATCTAGATTATTGTGCTGAAATTTTGGCTCAAAAAGATGCAACTCGTTTGCCTTATATTTTAAAAAATCTCTCAAAGCAGGTTAATAAACCTCAGGGAAAATCTCTGGCAATCAAGAGGAAAAATATTTTAGATAAATCTGAAAAAAATAGCTCGGAAAAAGCCGAATGGTTATTATTATTAATCTATCTCCATTATCCTGAATATCGGGAAAGAATTTTAGAATCTTTGGATGAAAAAGATTTAATTTTTAATCTCCCGGATTATCGTTGGTTATGGCAAGTAATTCTAGAGTTAGAAACCCAAATTACTAAACCAAGAGATTTGATGTCATCTTTACAGAATCATTTATTGATGATCACCACAGACAAAAACCGTGATTTTAATTCTTTATTGCACTTAAATGAACATACCAGTCAGGAAATTTTGCAGCCAGAAGAACAAATTAAAGATGCTATTATAGCTATGGAAAAAATTAGTTTAATGGAATATCGTCGCTACTGTCAAGAACAATTAATTAATTCTGGCGACAGCAATCAAAGGGAATTTTATCAGCAGGAATTTTATCAAACTGTTAATAAATTAATCGAAATTGATCCTCTCTACCAACAAGCTTAATTCTCTAATTGATTAGAAGCTAGACAATTGTTCGGCAATAATAGATACTAACTTATCCACTGCTCCTGCTTGCCCGCGCACTGCCCGCAATTTTTGCCGGATAGCCTCTAATTGTTGGGGATTTTCTAACCAAGATCTAGCCATATTTGCCACTTCTTCTGGTTGTAATTCCCCCAATAATTCCGGAACAATTTCGGCACCAGCCCAAATATTTGGCCAAGCATATAAACGCTTTTTCCGCAACATATAGAGATTAATTATCTTAGCAAATAAAGAGCCAACCCCCGGCAGTTGGGCTAATAAACCGGGTAAACCGTCCCAAGTTCTCATCGCGTCTAGTTGCTGAGTCGGTAGTAAAATAATCATCGGGATTGCCAGCGCCCCTAATTCGGCAGTATTAGCACCCACCGTCGTTAAAGCTAAATGACAGCGAGAAAGCTGGTTATGGGCGGGAAAATCGGTAATTAGGTCAACTTTTACCCCCTTATCTGTTTCTAGATAGGGTTTTTCACCGTTTTTTAATTTGGCAGCACTCCAACCGGTTTTAGTGATCATCGGATTAGAGCTAGGATCGGCAAATTTCGCCAAATAAGCTAAATTTAGGGTAGGAGCGACGGGAATTAAGAATTTAGTCCGGGGAGCCTGCGCGTGTATCTTTTCGGCAATGGCTAGGGTTAGGGGTACACCCTGAGCTAATTTCGAGGGTTTGGAACCCGGGAGGAGTGCAATTAAGGTAGCGTCATCAGGGGTGATAGCATTGGGCAAATCCACCATTAAATCGCCGATAACAGTAAATTTATGCTGATATTGTTGGGGAATATTATTTAATACACTTGTATTCATTACGGCAAAGCGATCGATCCCCCGATACCAACGCGCTTCCCATTCCGCATAGATAACGGTGCGATAACCCAAACGTTTACCGATGGTGAGGGCAAAAAATTGATCGCCCCCTAAAAATAAAACGATGCCCTTGGGGTGCCAATCCCAATTATCGGCGGTTTTTCCCCAGAAAAGAAAATTAAAGAAGTTTTCTGGCGACTGGACTCGATCGACCTCCGGATATTTCCTAACTACTGCCGTTTCCGCCCCCATAGAATGAGTACAAGGGGAAAGAATCACCGAAATCCGCAACAGCGATCGATCTTCTGTTAAGTTTTGTCGCAATCTCTTGACAACTGGACGCACCCATGTAGATATTTCTCCTGGGCCATTAGAGAGAATGAGAAGATCAACAGGAGAATCAAACATGATATGTGGTGAGGTAGGAAGTTTTCGTTTTGGGGAGACAGTATTCAGGAGTCAGGAGACAGTATTCAGGAGACTATTTTTATTTGTTTTCCCCTCTCCCTTCTCCCTCACAACGCGCGCGAAGTGGTTTCCCTGTTGGGGTGTTGCCTACTTGCCATTGAATAAAGAACGAATTGCCTGATGTTTAGGGTGATCAAATTCTGGGGGAACCTTGCGGGTATCGGTAATCAACCAATCCAAGGCTGCCGCTTCCACATCGATCGCCGCGCCGGTTTTATCAACACAGTAGCGCCCAAAGACCAACTTATCCACCAAACGCGCCCCTGAACCGAGGCGAGAATATTCAAAAATAACGCTATTGTCCACCGTCGCGCCGCCACAAATCCAACAATTCGGGCCAATCATACTCGGACCGACAATTTTCGCCCCGTCTTCAATGCGCGTCATTGCCCCGATATACACAGGTCCGGTGATATCGACTCGATCCCAGTTTACTCCCACATTTAAGCCCGTGTAGATGCCCGGTTTGACTTCGATGCCAGGGATAGCAACATTTTTAATTTTCCGGGATAACACCCCGCGAATTGCCTGCCAGTAGTCGGGGACTTTACCGATATCCACCCATTCAAAATCCATGTTTAAAGCGTAGAAAGGTGCAGCTTTAGCGACTAATTGGGGGAATAATTCGCCCCCGATGTCGTATTTACTATTAGGGGGAATAAAATCAATGATTTCTGGCTCAAAAATATAGATACCCGTGTTAATGCAGGTACTTAAAGCTTCATCGATGGCCGGTTTTTCTTGGAAACTGAGAATCCGTCCCTCCTCGTCGCTAACTACCACCCCATAACTGGATACTTCCTCTCTGGGGACGGTTTTGGTGACAATAGTAGCGATCGCTCCCTTTTCCTGATGCCATTTAACGGCTGCGGTTAAATCAAGATCGATCAGCGCATCACCACAGAGAACCACAAAAGTATCGTCAAAAAAGGGATTAAAATCTTGAATTCGTCGTAAACCGCCCGCCGATCCTAGGGCATCACCGATTAACTCGCCCTCTTCGATTCTACCCTCGAAAGAATAGCCGATATGCACCCCAAAACGCTGACCATCGCGGAAATAACTCTCAATTTCTTCGGCTAAATGACTAACATTGACCATGATCTGATCAAAGCCATGCTGTCGCAACAGTTCCAACAAAAACTCCATCACCGGCTTTTGTAAAATCGGGATCAGGGGTTTGGGAATCGTATGGGTAATCGGACGGACGCGAGTTCCTTTGCCAGCCGCCAAAATCATGGCTTTCATCGATATCTATTTCCTTTTGTGATCGAGGTTTGTAATTAAATCATGCCTAGTGTATCATTACTGGCTCGGAATCAGTGGTTATCGATCCTCTTGGGGGTACCTCGAAAAATAGATTTACCTTAAATGTCGGATGAATGCCCCCGCTAAATTTTTCCACAAGACATCAACCTTTGCGGGGGATGAAATCCGACCAGGATATTAACCGCGAAGCACGATTTTAATTCTACCATTTGTAAGTAAACTGTGTTATACTTAATTTATCCAGGGTCGAGGATTAATCAATCCTAGTCGTAGAAGCCAAGTTAAAAAACGGGACACCAGAACAATCTCAAAGACTAGATGAAGCAATTAGGACATCTCAGTTTGTGCTTAACTCTTGTGTTCGTTATTGTCTGGACAATCAAGGGACAACCCGTAATGATCTTCAAAAGCTTTGTGCTGTACTAGCAGACAACAAAGAAACACCTTGGGTTAATAAATTAAACTCTCAAGCTCGTGGGAGCATCTCACCTTTGCAATAAGTAGAAATGCTTAATGAGATCAA